>NZ_JBVBUV010000048.1:0-30204 GCF_057445395.1 Litorivivens sp. | reverse complement strand
AAACCATCATAGTGCCTAATGAAGTGATGCCACATCATTGCTACCCTGTTATTCACTGGGGCCTGTGAAAGATGTGCCTGTTGGAGGGAGTCGCCTCTGACTCTATATAATGCAGGGTTTCGGTCATCTTTGTTAAATAGGTCTAAAAGCTTGGCTATAAAATAGGAGTGTGATGTTATCTCTCGGTCAACCTTTGATTCTCCATGAGTTTTGGGTACGACCCATTTAACGTTGAACCTCCATGGGGTATACAAACCGTCTAATACATCTGAATTTTTACATACGTGTATCGCGGAGAATGGAAATCCAAATTCACTTCGCCTCCATCCTGTTTGAGCGACAAAGCATAGAAGGCCTGCTGATTCTACATGGCTAATTAATCGTGATACTAGTCGAACCCCATGTTTCGCTTTATTGGATACATTGAGGGATAAGCCAACGATGTTTTTACTTGAAAAATAGGCGGCTAAGAAAGCCTGGCAAGTATCCTCGGTTATTGTGTTCGTGTGTGTCTTCAATACCTCATTACAAACATTGTACATTTCATCGAATGTTAGACAAAAGCTGCTTTGTTCAGATCTAAGAGCGGAAGCGTATTCGGCAAAGATGCTATCCGCTGGTTTGCCAAAATCGTCAAGGTGTGTGGCGATTAGTAGTGACCTAATAAACTCTTGCGTGTCGAATCGATGTGGAAGTTTTGCCTTAAAAATAATTTCGTCAATAACGTATAACCTTGTAATCGTGCAAATTAAAGAGTATTTATTGTAATTCTTGGTGAAGGCTTCATAGGTTCGCTGGCGGATAGTCTCCGCTTTCGGCCTTCTGATTGTATTTTCGTCGGTAGTCTTGCGACGAGTGTTGTTCATGAATTCATCAATGGATTCTCCGCTAAGGGCGCGCGCTACAACTTCTATAACGGCCTCATCCCGGACATAAATATTAGTATAATCAAATGTGGAGTGTGCTTCGTCCAAGGTGGCTCTTAACGCTAAGGAAATTTGAATATTCTCTTCGAAGAAAGATCCACAGTGGTCAACATAGTGTTTTCCAATGTCTAATCCTAGAAAATTGAAACTTCCCCCTTTTTTGTAGTCTGACTTCGTTATACCCAAGACATTCATGCAGACGTTAGAGAGTGCCTCGTCTACATTTTTTCTAGTAATGCGCGGGAAAATATCAAAGACGGAATAACGTTTAAAATAAACTCCGATTTTTTCGAAAGGCAATGAGGATGTCTGATAACCGCGAGGAGAAAATCGCTTTTTTAGACCATTGGCACGCAAGTCGTACATGATAACGTTTTCGAAAACCCGTTCTAAATCACCCAGCCCAAAAGAGCTGTGATTATGGGTGTTCGCAAAATAATAGAATAGATGAGATATTAGTTTGAAAGTCTTATCTTTGATCTGCCGGCTCTTACCTAATGGCGTAATTTCAAGAAATAACAACTTTGCAAACAGTTTTCTTTCTATTACAAGCTCAGAAGCTTTGTAAACTATTTTTACTGGAGTTTCGCCATTCATGAACTGAGCGTCAAAAATCGTAAAGTCTAGTGTTATTGATATATCTCCATTTCCCTCTGTCCTAAATTCCCATAAATCATCAGATAGCGTTTGTTCGACATTGTGACTGGATAGAACTGCTTCAAGGTAATCTGTTAGATGAACCTTGTTATTAAACTTTGTTCTTATAGCTTTATTCATATTGATTAACCTAAATATGCAGTGAAAAGTCCAGGCAGGTCATCTTTATACTTGCGAAAGAGCTTTTCCCCCCTTTCGACTGACGACCTCGACAGCATCCTGTTGTCAAATACTGTTTCGATCCATTCAGCAGTCGGAAGAACGGTGAACAAAAGATATTCAGGTGATGACGCCATTATTAGGTGATGCTTTTCTTCAACCTCGCGGAGATAATGCAATAGTTTAATAACTGTCTCTGGTGAATCAAGAAGGTATAATTCGTCTTCAAATCCATCTATAATTTTAGGCTTGTCGACGAATCCAAAATTATCTATGCGACCCGATTTATTTCCTGTAATGACCTTGATGCGTGATAGTGTGTCATCCTTGCGCGATCTTAGGCTCTGAGACAGTTGTGAGAGTTCCTCATTAAAAATCTTTCGTGCTGATTTGGTGGATGCAAACAGATTGCTAGCCATGTCCAACATTACCATCCTGGTAATACGTCCCGTGTTATTTATCCACACCTCGTTTTCGGCGGTAAGGTAGCTAGCTCTTTCTGTAGCGTTTGTGTGGGAGTGATAATTCATCAGTTGCGTTGGGTCGAATTTGTCAGATCGAGAGTGAACAGAAGAATTCTTAATGTGCGTCAACGAAAAAGTTCTTTTTGCCAAAAAGTGTTCTGTATTACTTCTATATTTATCTATTGTTTTATCTCGTTGCTTCAAGTATCTTTTACCGTTCTTTTCTAGCGTTATCACCGCCTCTGGGAAAGCCGGGCTTGAACCATCTGTAACTATCTGTCTCGCAATAGCGTCACGCATGTATCTGTCCCAGATAAAGGCTAGTCTTTGAAGCGTGCTGCCAGTTGATATCGTAGGATATTCATCTACTAGTGGAGAGTCGCTTGATAGGTTGTTTGACGCCTCTTCAATGAACCTTTTTAGGGTCAGCCCAAGAGGCCGATTTGCTTCAATAGTCTCTAACTCGTGATAGCCACTAGACCTGCTTTTGTAGTATTGAATATTGATATGTGTGACGTGACCGCTTCTACGCTTGACGTAAGTGAAATTGTTTTTAGTTAGCTTTAGTATATCGCTTGGTTGGACAGTAAAATAAGCCATTAACCAGCAGAACATAATTCGTTCGACTTTTGTAATTGGCATGGCTGAGCTGCATTTATCCTCGTTTTGAATGTAGAGAACCATTTCGGCTATAAGAGGAAACCCAATAGTGGTTGCAGCAAACGTACTGCTGTGGCTGGCTGGCTGAAAGTTTCTTCCATTCAGCTTATAACTCGTCTTAAGTTCTACGTTCTGGAATAATAATCGACTAACAAGTTCGGCATTTCGAAGAGTTGATGTTTCTGTGATAATAACTCTCAGAAGATCTTTGATTCTATTCCGGTCTCCCGATGATGCATGATAGTCTTTTTGAATTCGGCCCATCGCTGAAACAAAGTAGTGGTTTCTGTATATATAGTATTCACCCTTGGTCTTAAAGTCTGAGCGCTCTTGCATTGTCGGGAAGTCGCTAGGTTTCCAGTTATTTTCGATGGCAAAATGGTATAATGTGTCTCGCAGTCGCTGTAGCTCGGCTAGAGTAGCTACAGCTGTAGATAAAAGTGATTTGCACATGGCTTTTGGGGATGCAAGCCGGGAATATAATTCGTGCCCTATGCCAGCGTCATCTTTGCGTAACCAGGTGTGCTCGCCAAACCAATCAGTTAGCGTTATTTGCTCGGTTTTTGTTGTTGTTGGTAGGCGTTGAATTTCTGTAGCCTTGTGAAGTAATGTCAGGTCGTTTCGTGAAATGCTTTCTAAAAAAGGCTCATATTCAATGGCGGCTTTCAACGCATTTTGTATTTCTCTAAGGCCCGTCGATTGAGTCAGCACGCCGTCGTTATTAATCCGATGCGTTTCAAAATCCTTAAAAATCGACAAGGGGTGGGAGTTAGTTATTTTATAGGTGCTCATAAAACCTATGAATTTTGGGAATATGGTCGATGCCTCTTTTTTTCGATGTAAAGCGAATTCGTCTGTATGGAAGTAAAGATACGTTGCTGTATTTAGCGCGAAAAATATGATCTTCTTTATCGAATCGTCGCCGGGTTTTATTACTACTTTATTTTCAAGGTGTGATCCAAAACTCGGTATTGTGAACTGGTTTTTCACTGGATTAAATTTGATCGGCCTAACTTTTTTCTTTTGGTCAAGCTCTCGCTCTATTTCTAGCTGCGCATCTATCATTCCCTTCTTTTCTTGGCTGATGTCATCTAAGTTTTCCATGTTTTAATCCAGAGAATATCGAGCTTTTATTTGACAGCTTCTAATATACTTGCGCGTTGTTTGTGGGGCTGATCCATCAGCGGCGTTATGTCCTAGTAGGGCTGCTACGGAAAGGTAGACCTGAGACGTTGAAATAACATCATCAAAGCGCATTTTGTTGTCTTCGGAAAACTGGTAAAACTTGTCCGTGCCAAAGCTGTGTCGTAGAACATGGTGGGTGTGTGTAGGTTCTAGTACCTGGCCTTTATCCGAGAGGAGGCCTTGACTTTGCTTTGCAAGAACTGCGTTTCTGACGTTAGCAAAGACTTTGCTAGCCCGTGCTTCTGCTATAGGTGTTCCGCAGTCGTTTATGGAATCATTTAGAAAAAATGTGTCTTCATTTGACTGAGGCCTTTCTTTGTCATAGTAAAGTTTGAAGCGCTCAAGTAATTCTCTTGATATGAAAACCTCTCTGGAGATCCCGCCAGATCCTCTTTTTGATTTTGTGAATGTTCCAGGCAAGAAATATATGAACTCTTGCTGTTCGGGGTTGTTTTCCATATCTAGAAAGAGGCTTTTCAAGCCTTTGTGTTTGTTCCTTCCATATTTGAAGTCGTTTAGCCGGAATCCAAGGTTCTCTTTAGAGCGAAGGCCCATTTCACCGCCCGTTTTTAGAAGTAGTTCATCTCTGATTGTTAAAGTGTTTCTATACAGGATGGATCGCAACTCAGGTGTCAAATACTTTACTGATGTTCGTCGCTGGGTGTTGCTTCTACACAGCCCTTTAAACTTTGGCTTTACATAAAGATTCTTCTGATTTGTAAATCCATTTACTGCTAGGAAATTGTAGTATGCATTTAGAGCCATGATGTGTTGCGCAATTGCGTGATCCCCTCTGCCCTTTTCCTGAATAAGAACTTCGTTTAAATAGTAGAGAATAAACTTTTCGGGCAGGTTATGATGATTAAACAATGTCACATGCTTGCTCTCTTCTGAGTATTCTTCTACCCAGCGTAAAAAGCTCGCTAAGCGATTTAGGATGATCGCTTTCGTGGTATCGTCGATTCCGCTTACGATCATTTCAGATTTGATAAATTTAGAACCGCCCTTCAATCTGCGTCTTTCTACTGTATAAACCGAACCAGTGGCTTCCAGCGAGTGACTAAAGAAGCTCGGAAGCAAAAGAATGGAGAAGTCTTCAGCTCTCGTTCCTTCACAAAAGAGAGTGCAACCGTATTTTTGGGAGGTAACCGTTAACATACAAATAGTCTTATATTGTAGTGGGTTATATAATGCACTAAGGCGGGCTAAGGAGCATACAAAAAATGGGTCGTATTAATGCGTTGTATTTGTAAAACGCAGAAAATACTGTCCGCTGTTACCGCCCAGGCGCGAACCGTGCTTTTTCAGGTATTGCCACAGGCCAATGACATCGTCTTGCGGCCATTGCCCGAGAAACTTGCCGACACTGCCGTATTCGCGTTGCAGGTCGAGCACCAGCAGGGCGTTATCCTGAACCGCTTTAACCTTGTTCAAATTACGGATGATGCGGGTGTCTGAGGCCATTTCTTCCAACTGTTCTGGGGAGCGTGACGCCACCCAGATGGGAAGAAAGCCATTGAACACCTCTTCAAAGCCGTCCCACTTGTTCTGTACCACTCGCCAGACAAAACCCGCACGAAAAATGCAGGCTGCCATCTCCGCCAGATAGCGGTCGTCACCCACGTTAGCCAGTTGGCGGGCTGTTTTGGCCTTGGGCAATTGTGCCTGCAGGGCGTCTTCGCCGCCCTGGTGGTCCAGTGCGCGTTGGTAGCAGCTTTGAAACAGTGTGGGCATGGTCGCTCCCAAGTGTCGGTGAACGGCGAGGATAGCGGGGGGCTTCGGCAGCGGCAAGTCGATCTCGGGCCGGTTGGTCGGGGTGGCGAGCTGTCTTGCGGATAAACTAATCCTGCTTTATATTAAAGATGGTTTACTAAATGCGAAGGGCGGCACTATGGGGCAATCATCGGACAACGTGGGAGCGCTTAAATCTGACAGCGAAACCCTGTGGCGCACGCAGTATTACGAGCCCGCTGTTGCCGAACACGGCGAGCGTAAGACCGGGTTTAAAACCCAGAGTCTGCGCTGGGACATTAAACCGCTCTACACCCAGGCCGATTTGGATGCGATAGGCTTTGATCCGGATCAGGATCTTGGTCTGCCCGGCACCTATCCCTACACCCGGGAAACCCGCGCTGCGGGCTATCGCGGCGACCTGTGGGCGATGACCCAGGTCAGTGGCTTTGGCTGCGCCGAAGACTCCGCCAAGCGTTGGGAGTACATGGTCAATCAGGGGCTGGATTCCATCATCATTGAATACGACCTGCCTACCACCAACGGTTATGACTCCGACAACCCGTTGTGCCGCGGTGAAGTGGGTCGTGCCGGTATGGCGTTGGATACGCTGCAGGACATGGAAGATGCTCTCAATTTCCCGCTGGAGAAACTCAAGAATCTCACCTCGGTATGCAATGCCCCACAACCGGTGAATCTGGCGATGCTGATTAAGGCCCTGCAGCGCAAGGGTAAAAAGCTGGAAGATATCCGGTTGATGATGCCCAACACCATCTTAGTCGAATACACCTGCGTTGGGCGCTATATCTACCCGCCAAAGCACGGTTTACGCTTGGCGTGTGATGTCATTGAATATTGCATGAAGCATCATCCCAACTGGATGCCCCTGAATATTGTCGGTGCGCAGATCTACGCCGCACGGGGTAACCCGGTGCAGGAAATCGCCTACTCCTTTGCCATGGCGCGTGCCTATATCGATGAGTTGCTGGCGCGTGGCCACAAAATTGACGACGTGGCGCCGATGGTGAGTTTTATCACCGGCATCGATATGGACTTTTTCGAAGCTATCGGCAAGTTGCGCGCCTATCGCAAAGTGTGGGCGCGCCTGATGAAGGAAACCTATGGTGCGAGCGCTGAGGAAGCCCTGAAGCTGCGCCTGATGAGCTCACCCGGCACCATGTCCATGGCCTTACAGCAGCCGTTGAATAATATTGCGCGGCTCGGTATCGAAATGCTGGCCTGCGCCCTAGGCGGCGGCGCCCACACCATCAATACGCCGCTCTACGATGAGGCTCACGCCCTGCCTAGTGAAGATGCCATCACCATTGGTGCCAATATCCATCATATTGTTGCTCAGGAAACGGGGGTGGCCGACACCATTGATCCGTTAGCAGGTTCTTACTATGTGGAGTACATGACCAAGCGGCTGGAAGATGCCGTGTTTGCTGAGATGGAAAAAATTGAAGCCATGGGTGGTGCCTTGGGTGCGCTTGAAGCCGGTTACTTTCAGAGCGAGCTGGCTAACGAGCAGATAGCCATGAACAGCGATTTTCACAGTGGGGAGCGCAAGTTTGTAGGAGTGAACTACCTGGTGAAAAAAGACGAGCAGCGAGAGATCGAGATTTTTCGCCACGATGAAGCCGCCGAGGCCCGTCAGATCGAGCGCCTCAATCGCATAAAGGCCAAGCGTGATAACGCGGCGGTGGAGCGGGTGTTGGAAAAGGTGCGCGAGGCGGCGCGCGGTAATACCAATATGGTGGAGCCAATGCTCGAAGCGGTGGAGGTGTATGCCACCCACGGTGAACTGTGCGATGCCATGCGCGATGTATTTGGTGAGTACGACCCGAATGCGTTGACGCCCACGCTGTAACAGCTTTCGCGAAAATAGAGAACACTCATGACCCAACCGATTAGAATTTTGCTGGCCAAAATTGGCCTTGATACCCACACCATCGGTATCACGGTGCTTGCCAAAGAATTGCGTGACCGGGGCTTTGAAGTCATCTTTTCAGGCCTCAAACAAACGCCGGAGAAAGTGGCTAATGCTGCACTGCAGGAAGACGTTGATGTCATAGGCGTGAGTTGCCTGTCTGGCGGCCACATGACACACCTGAAAGTGCTGGCTGAGCGGATGCGTGAGTTGGATCTTGACGACCGTATTCTGATTGTCGGCGGCGTTGTTCCGGAGGAAGATATCGAGCCGCTCAAGGCGCTGGGTGTTGATCAGGTCTTTACCATGGGCGCCAATATGGATGATATCGCCGCCTATCTGCGCAGTGCAGTGAACGCCTGATGCGGCGTCCGGTTGTGCTCGATGACGCCTGGCAATCGGCGATCCGCGCGCGGGACGTCGCCACTCTGGCGCGAACCATTACCGCGATCGAGCGCTCGCCGGATTTTCTGCTCAGTCTGTCGCGCAGGATATTTTCGGTGCAGCCGGTGAATAGCATCGGCATTACCGGTGTGCCGGGCGCGGGCAAGTCCACATTGCTCAATCAGCTGATCCGCCACTATCGTCAATCCGGTAACAGTGTTGCTGTGCTGGCCGTTGATCCCAGCAGCCTTCAAACCGGTGGCGCGGTACTGGGTGACCGTCTGCGAATGCAGGATCATGCCTTGGACGATGGTGTTTTTGTACGCTCACTATCTACCAAGGGGCAGCTGGGCGGTGTGTCCGAAACCACTTTTATCACCTCGCAGCTACTAAAGTTTGCCGGCTTTGATCGCATCTTTATCGAAACCGTCGGTATCGGCCAGAACGAGCTGGATATTGTGCGGGTGGCAGATGTGAGCACACTGGTGTTCATTCCCGGCGGTGGTGACTACGTGCAGGGTATCAAGTCGGGCGTGATGGAAGTGGGCGACGTATTCACTATCAATAAATGCGATGTAGATGGGGTACGTGCCCTAGAAAAAGTGCTGCAGCTTGAAGCCCATGACAGGGAAAACAAAACCGGGTTTGCTACGGCAGTGTGTCGAACCAATGCTGTCAGTGGTGAGGGGGTCGAGGTGCTGGTGCAGGCTCTGGAAGCTGCGCTAGATGCCCCGCAGGCGCAAGCACGCCGCAGCCTGCAGTTACGCGCCTTTTCTGAGCTGTTGTTAAACATTGAGTTGCGGCAGAACTGGCTGGTGCCGTTTGTGCAGGGAACATCAGGAACAGCATTCTTTAAGGCATTGATGCAAGGCGAGGCACAGCCGGCGGATATCGTGGATGCTTTTCGTCGCCAACACCATGACAACTAAGGTTTTGGCAGCTACAGACCTGCATTGTCGTACATGGCTAGCCAGGGGATACGCATGAAACCGCAAGGCGGCTGGTACCTCGTTGTTCTGTTGTTCTTCGCTTACATGCTGTCGTTTCTGGATCGGCAGATCATCGCGCTGCTCATTGAGCCTATCAAGTTGGAATTGGGGATCTCAGACTTTCAGTTTTCCTTGCTCCACGGTCTCGGCTTTGGCGTTTTCTTTGCACTTTTTGGAATCCCGATTGCGCTTGCAGCTGACCGCTGGAACCGCACCCGTATCATTGGTCTCGGCATTGTGGTGTGGAGTGCGATGACTGTGGTCTGTGGATTGGCGCGCAGTTACCTGCAGTTGTTTCTGGGGCGCATTGGCGTGGGCGTGGGTGAAGCCGCGCTGGCGCCTGCGGCATACTCTCTGCTAGCAGATGTGTTTGACCGTAAGCGCTTGCCCACGGCAATGGCGGTGTTTTCAATGGGCAGCACGGTAGGTAGTGGTCTGGCATTTCTGTTGGGTGGATACCTCCTGACAACGCTGGCGCAGTGGGATCGCAGTGAGATCAGCTGGCTGGCAGGTTATGCCGACTGGCAGCTGGCCTTTATGATGGCAGGCATGCCCGGGCTACTGCTGGCCTTGTTTATTTTTGCGCTGAAAGAACCGGTCCGCAAAGGCTTGCTGGATACCCGCCCGCAATCGGTTGCCGCGCAGCTGCGCTCTACGTTTGTATTCCTGCTCAGCCACAAGCGACTCTATCTCGGAATTTTTATCGCCATTGCGGCGACGACTGCGATGAGCTCCGGCTTTATTGTCTGGGCACCGGTCTACCTGATGCGCGAGTTCGGGTTTACGCCACCGGAGGCAGCGGCGCGGTTTGGCAGCGTTTTTATAGTGGCAGCCAGCGCCGGGGTGCTTGGCGGCGGATTGTTGGCGTCGCATTGGCAGCCGCGCTTCGGGCAGATCACCTATTTGCGGGTTATGCGGGTGGCCATGAGCGGCACATTGTTGGCGATATTGCCGCTGCCCTTGCTCACTGATCCAGTGGCGGTGTTGGTGTTGATTGGTTTGGCGGTATTTTTCACTCAGTCACTGGCAGCAGTTAGCGTAGCTTCGATACAGGTGATTACGCCTAATGAAAAGCGTGCCCAATTATCGTCGTACTTTCTGCTGTTTGTTAATTTACTGGGCTACGGTAGCGGCGCCCCACTGGTGGCAGCAGTTACCGACTTCGTGTGGCGGGACCCGTCGGCACTAGGCTGGTCGCTCAGCCTGGCGGCTCTGGTGCTGTTGCCGTTGGCGCTGGTGGCGGTGACGGTGGCCTGGCCGCACTATAAAATAGCGCCGAACTATGCCATTGCGAACCCCGAAAGCCCTGCGCAAGACGATCTTACCTATGCCCGATAATACGCTGTCCATGCTGCTTGAACGCTACCGGGAAAAAGCGCTGGGCGTGATTCTGTTTTTGGTGGTAGAAGATTACGAAAGCCGTTTTCTGGCGGCATATCGTGAGCTGGGTTTTGGCGATGTGCAGCGTTCTCATGGCGCGGTGTTGAGACACCTTGATGGCAATGGTGCCACGGTAAGTGTGTTGGCAAAGCGGGCGGGGCAGAGCAAACAGAGTATCGGTAAGGTGGTGCGTCAGCTCGAGGAGCTGGGTTACCTCAGTGTGGTGGTGGGTTTAGAAGACAGACGCTCGCGGATAGTACGCTTCAGTTTGCGCGGAGAGCGTTTGGTTAGCGTTTCGAATCGGGTGGTTGACGATATCCGGCGCAATTACCGTCAGCTGCTGGGTGAGGCGGAATTTGCGCGGCTGTACACGATACTGGATGAGCTGACGTCGTCATTGGGTGTCCGCCAGCGGATGCAGGCGGCGGGTGATGCGCAGCGGTTTCTCCATTTTGGCCGTTTGCTGGTGGAATTGGCGCTGGATTTTGAACAACGGCTGACACAGCAGGTGGCCGGTGACGTAGACGTTGCATTGAGTCGTCCGGTGTTAAACCAATTTTACTATCTGGCGCCGCGCCCACTATCCGTGTCGGCGCTGGCCGAGCCGCAGCGAACCACCGTACAGGCGGTTAGTCTTACGACGCGAGGCATGGTGCGGCAACAGTTGCTCAACGTTCAGGAAAGTTCTCGCGATAGTCGCGCCAAAGAGCTCTCTATTAGCACTGAGGGCCAGCGGTGGTTGGCGGCGGTGGTGGCCGGGTGTGAGGCGGTGTTAGCGCTCTATGCAGAGAGAATCGGTGCCGCAGCGCTGCAGGAATTTGAGGTATTGTTGCGTCGCCTCAATGGCGCATTGTCAGTCGACGCTAGCGAATATACTGCAATGCCAGTGGAATGAATATCGCGCTGTAACTGCCGGTCAGGCACAACGCCAGGCTGGAGAACGCTCCGGCAACCGGGCTGCGTTCGAAGGCGCGTGCGGTACCGATCGCGTGGGCACTCAGGCCAAGGGCGAAGCCCCAAATGCGATCGTCCTTTACGCCGCAAATTCTCATTACCAGATTGACGAAAACAATGCCGACAATGCCGGTAAGAATAACAGCGCTAGCGGTGACGCTGCTCAGACCGCCAACACTTTCGCTGATACCGATGGCGATGGGCGTGGTGACAGATTTCGCCGTGAGAGAGAGTACCGTCGTTTCGCTGCCACCCAGCCAATGGGCGAGAAAAACGGCTGACAGGCAGGCGAATATTCCCCCGAGTGCAACCGTGACCACAATCGGCAGGGCCATACGTTTGATCAATGGCAGTTGTTGGTAAAGGGGAATAGCCAGCGCGACCGTGGCCGGCCCCAGCCAGAATGTGAGCCAGCGGGCGTCGTTTTCAAAGGTCGCAAAGTCGATGTCTAGCGTAAACACGGCGGCCGCCACTAGTATGGCGCCAGCGATGGTGGGGTGGAGAAAGGCCGGCTGCCTGAGCTTGCGATAGAGCCAGCTACTGAGTTGATAGGCCGCGAGCACCAGCGTAATGGCAAACAACGGGGAGTGCAGGAGGTCGGTCATAGCGTCAGCCTCGGCGCCCGGCCAGGAGTCTCATTACCAGCGCGCTGAATACTAGCGTTAGCAGTGTGCCTCCTACGATCGCGCCGATAAATGCCGGCCATTGATCGTTAAAACTGCGTCCCAGGAAGAAAATACCTGCTGAGGGTACGATCAATAGTAGCGGTAAAAATCCGATCAGCGTCTGGCTGCTCGAAGACAATGAGTCGCTGATGCCGCCGCGAATCAGCAGCGTGGCAAAAAGCAGTAGCAAGCCGACGACTGCACCTGGAATAACGAGTCCGGTGAGGCGCACGATGGCCTCTCCGAGAAGGTGAAACAGCAAAAGTGTCAGTACGCCGGATAGCTTCACTGCGGGCCTATCGGAGTTTTAGAGAGGCCAGTGCCGCCACACCCAGCACCACAAACCAGATCAAGGACCACGTCGGCATGCTCAGGCTAAGAAAGGTCCATTGTACTTCGGCGCAATTGCCATCCCCCATCATCAGCGTGGTGAACGCTTCGGTGAGTGGCAGAGTGTCAAGAATATATTCTAGGCTGGGGCCGCAGGCCGGAACCTGATCCTCGGGCAGGTGTTGCAGCCAGACCTGGCGGCCGGCTGTACCGATACCGCCTGCACTGGCCAATAGCATGAGGGCCACGTATGCCCGGCGACCGATTTTGCCCGGGTTGTGAAGGGCCGCTGTGAGTGCCGCCACGCCGAGGCAGACATAGAAAAAGCGCTGGGTCATGCATAGGGCACAGGGAATCAGGTACTGAAAATGTTCGGTATACAGAGCGTAAGCCAGCAGGGCAGCGCAGATCAGAAACAAAGCGGTGTAGAGCTGGCGGGCGCTGATCGATGAGGCGGTAGACGACATGGTGGTTTCCGTTATGGTTGACGCACGGTATCCATCAACTCGGGATACAGGCGCAAAAAATGCTGTTCAATAATGGGTAAACGTTCTGCCAAAACCGCGGCGCTGCTATCCAGCGGATTGTCGCGGCGCAATCGCTGCCCGATTCGCGCGAGCATGTTAGCAACCGTCTGCCAGTTGTCCATATTGCCGAGCACATCGTAGCGCTGCAAGCGCTGTGCCTGTTGCCTGGCCTTAGGTGGCAGCGCGGGGTGTTCGGCCTCAAGCCGCTGGTACATCTGCGCGCAAAAGTGTGGCAGCGTTGTGTGGTGAAAGTTCCCCCAGTGCTGGCTGAGGCAATAGTCAAAGCACACATCCAGCATGATGCCGCCGTACCGGCGGTAGTTGGCAGGGAGGGTGTTGAGCAGTGCAATCACCTCGGGGTGGCTGTCGGTCAGGGCGTCGATGCGTCGGTGCAGGACGATGCCCGCTTCCCAGTCGCGCCATTCGCCGCGCAGCGGGCCTTTGACAAAATCACCCAGCAGGCCACCAATGACCAGCGGGTGCGGATCGTCGCTGCCGGCAGCGTGGCACGCCAGATGAAAGTGCGCTAGATAGTTCACCGCTGATTACAGGGTCTCGTATTGCTCGTAGTAGTGCCGCAGGTAGTCATCGAAATCGACGTCATCGCTTTCTTCAATTTTTCGCTGGGCCACCAGCGATTCCTCGCTGATACTGCGGGCTTTAAGCTGCTGCTCTTTGTTCAGCGCCGGTTGCTGGAAGTAATCCCGGTGGGCTTCGGCGCGTTCCATCATGTAGCCATAGTATGACAGGTCACGTTCGCGCAGGGTCTCGAGCATACGCGCCGATGGTGTGCGTTCTGGCTGTGCCACAGTCTCTCGCCAGTGGCTGAGGCAATCGCCGTAGCGACTGCCAGACCAGGCCTCATCAAAGGCATTGGCAATGGGGGTGAGCTCGTCGAAAATCTGGGTTGCCCAGGTTTGAAGGGTCAGGGCTTGGCCGTGGTCATGGAGATTGAGGTTGGGCTCTCGGCCGCGCTCAACCACCTGGCGAAGGTTGTCACCGATTTCCCGGTACACCTTTTCATTGCACTGTGGACTGTCGCTGATCAGACAGTAAATCAGGAAGGTGTCGAGAAACTCGATCTGTTCGCGTCGGATTCCCAGCGGGCTTTCCGGGTTGACGTCTACGCAGCGCACTTCGATATATTCCACGCCACCGCGACGCAGTGCGCCCAACGGAATTTCACCAGACTGGGTGACCCGCTTAGGTCGAATCGGGCTGTAAAATTCATTTTCTATCTGCAGAAGCCCTGCGGAGAGCTGCTCGCTTTGCGAAATTCGGGCGTAGTCAGGGTGGGGCGTCTGAATCGCCTTTTTTAGGGTCTGGATGTAGTTTTCCAGCGTGTTGTAACAGATGTTCAGCGAGCTTTGCGCTGCGCTCTGGTAGCCGAAATCACCCATGCGCAGCGAGGTGCCGTAGGGGTTATACAGCGTGCCTGATGAGAGCCGGTCAAGCTGATGAGATTTGCCTTCGAGAAAACAACTACACACCGCCGGCGCGGCGCCAAACAGATAGATCAGCAGCCAAGACAGGCGGCGGAAGTTGCGAATCAGGCCAAAGTAGCGTTCAGTAATAAAATCCTGAGTGACGGTTTCGCCATTGGCATCGGCCAGCCACTGCCACAGCTCGTCCGGCACTGAAAAGTTGTAGTGTATGCCAGAGATGGTTTGCATGCGGCGGCCATATCGTTGGCCTAGGCCCAGTCGATACAGGGTCTTCATGCGGGCGACGTTGGAACTGCCGTACTGCGCTACCGGAATGCTGTCATCGGGACCTAGCAGACAAGGCATACTGCCGGGCCACAGCATTTCTTCGCCAAGGTTGGCATAAGTCCAGCGGTGAATCTGGTCGAGATGATCGAGGGTGTCGTCAATGCTGGTGCTGACTGGCGTGATGAACTCGAGCAGCGCCTCGGAAAAATCGGTGGTGATTTCCGGGTGTGTCAGGGCAGAGCCCAACGCGCTCGGGTGGGGCGTGCGGGCCAACTCGCCGGCGGTATTGATACGCAGGCTTTCTTTTTCAATGCCGCGACGAATACCGCGTAATGATGCGACGTGGCGATTTAAAGCTGCCAGTATGTGAGGTTGGGTGCTAGACAATGGGTATTCCTCAACGGGGCGGCTGGCAAGTGTAATCGCCGCTAGAGGCGCGTACAAGTTGCAAATTGGCAGGACGGTGGTGCGTTTATGTCAGCATCCTGGCTTGCTGGACAGGGAAATAATACGGAATATGAATAAATGGTCATGGCTGTGCCGCAGCGATGACGAATAATGCAACACGGCGAATAATCAGACGGTAGTAAGGACGTAGCATGCAACTCAGCGAGATTGATATCTACAACCCCGACAACTATGTGGCGGCGGTACCTCATGAGCAATTCCGGCGGCTGCGTGATGAAGCACCGGTGTTCTGGCACAAGCATCCTGACGGGGGCGGTTACTGGGTGATCAGCCGTTATGAAGATGTGCGACAGGTATCTCGTGACTATGCGACCTTTTCGGCGCAACGCGGCTTTGTCATGGTAGACGAACTGCCGCCTGAAATACTCGGCATGGCGCAGGGCCAGTTGCTGGGAATGGACCCTCCTAACCACGGGCCTATTCGGCGTGCGGTGATAGAGCGATTTACTTCAAAAATGTTGGTGAAGATGGAGCCGATGGTGCGCGAAATTGCGCGCGAATCGCTATTGGCTGCGCGGGATATCGCGCGTGACAAAGGCGAGTGCAATTTTGTCTTTGATGCTGCAGGCAACCTTCCAACCGCCGTTATTTGCAGCCTGATGGGTGTGCCGCGCGATATGTGGGGGCAAATCCGTCATTGGTCGGATATGCAGACATCTGCCGGTGATCCGGACTTGGGCGCAAGCCCGGAAGAAACCCAGCAGATCAGCATGGAAATGGGTATGTACGGCTATCAGCTGGCTACGGAGCGTCAGAACAGCGACGCCGATGACCTTATTTCCCTGCTGATCAACGTCGAAGTAGATGGTCACAAGGTCAGCGCCGAAGAGTTTGCCTCGCTGTTTATCCAGATCACGGTGGCCGGCAATGAAACCACGCGCTCGATGATTGCCAGTGGTATGCATGAGCTGCTGAAGCAGCCTGAGCTATATCGCCAGCTAGAGGCCAACCCGGACCAGCTGCCGGCGGCGGTGGAGGAAATGCTGCGGTGGTCAACGCCGCTACATTACTTTCGGCGTACAGCAACCTGCGATACCGAGCTGCGGGGCCAGAAAATCCGGGAAAATGATCGAGTGGTGATGCTGTACTCATCGGCCAATTTTGATGAGCGCGTGTTTGAAAATCCGCTAACGTTTGATATCTCAAGGAACCCCAATCCCCACTTGGCTTTTGGTCACGGCATACATTTGTGCCTGGGCGCCAATCTGGCGCGACTGGAAGCCCGGATTTTCTTTGAGGAGTTCTTCAAGCTGTTTAGTGGTGCTGAGTTGGCCGGAGAGCCAAAGCGCATTCGCTCAAATCTGGTGAATGGCTATAAAGACATGCCGGTGAGGCTGCAGCCGCGCTAACGCGGCTGTTCACTGGCTAAACTGGGCGTTGGGCTGGCCCGGTCGGGGCATGAGTGCGCTAGCTATTGGCGGCTTCGCGCAAGCCGTGCTTTAGTACTTTATCTGCCCACTGGCTCTGTGCCGTTTCGCGCGATGGATAAAGCTCTACCCCTGACTGGTATTCATTTCCCACCTGTCGGGTCCACTTGACTTCGCCCACCAGCGTCAGCGGGTATTCCTCACCGTTATCCACGAAAATTCGCAGGATACGTTCGGGGAGCAGAGATTCTTTGGTGGCGATCTGCATACCGCGGGAGGAGATATCCAGGGTACGGGCCAAAGCAAGTTTGGCTGATGCCGTAGCGTCAGGCTGGGCGGATTCCACTTCTACAAAAACCAGTGACTGGTCGTCAAAGCGGCGGTCGTTGCGGCGTTCGGTATTCATCATGATTACAGAGGCATGGAAACGAAAGTGGTGAGAATACTACCACGATTGTTCCCGGCAAGCCTGTAGCGTGATCGTAATGTGACCTAGCGCTCATTTTTTCGCGATTGGTTGACTGGGGGGCAGTATCGCCCCGAGGTTCTACCCAGCCAAACTGGCATGATCACTGGTTAGCGATGCTGCTGACGAAGACCGCAGAAGCATCTTGCTCAGACGGTTCTGCCACAAAAGGTAGTCGGTGCCGAGTGTGTCTTCCAGTAGAAGACCCATCAGGTAGCGGTTGCCACCCTCAGCTACCACCCAGCGGACGGTGCCGAACAGCGTCAGATCGTTGCCGGATTCAAGGTGAAAGCGAAGGCGAAAACGTTCGAACACGCGCAACGGGTTGATGCAGCGTACTTTCAGCCCGTGTTTGGAAATGTCTGTTACTTGGCATTCTTCGCGGCTTGCCACGATCGAATAGCCACCGTTCTGCAGATAGATATCCAGGCAGTGGTCGTCGGCAGTTTGGTAACGTTTCTCTATGCGGTGATCGGCCATGCTGTCAGGCTCCTGATGGTTCTAGAGACGTACTCTACTGGAACCGGTGGCAAGCAGTACCCGTAATTGTGCGTACCGGGATCAGTGCAAAACGGTGAGCAGGCGGTCCAATAAGCGCTCCAGTTTGGCCATCGAGTTGCACTCGGCTACAAAATGACAGGCGCTCTGGTAGCGTTTGATCTCGGAGTCGCCAGTATTCCAGCTTGCGCGGGGTTCGGGGTTGAACCAGAGCAGATACTTGCTGCGCTGGTAGAGTTCTCGCAGTTGGTCGAGGCCGGGGTCGGCGCTATTGGCGCGGCCGTCACCGAGGATGATAAGCGTGGTATTACGGTCGATCTGGGCAGAGTACTCGCTTACAAACTGTTTGAAACTGTTGCCGTAGTCGCTGCTGCCGCGCCCCCACTTCTGGTTGACCAGTTCAACCGCCTGCTCAGGCGGGTGGCGCTCAAATAGGTCGGTCACCTCGTAGGTTTCGCTGGTAAACACAAAGCTGCGGATGCGAGGCATCACATCGGTCAGGCTGTACAGGAACAGCAGCAGAAAACGGGCGTAAGTCGAGACGGAGCCACTGACATCGCAAAGCACAACGAGTTTTGGCTGGTCTTTCCGCTTTTGCTTCCAGTAGGTATGGAAGGGTACGCCACCATAGGCTAGGTTGCGGCGCAGGGTCTTTGCCATGTCGAGTTTGCCGCGACGGTCTACCCGGCGCCGTTGGCGGTGACGGGTGGCGAGTTTTTTAGCCAGTGCGCGAATCAGTGTGGGGAGCTGTTTCAGGTGGTAGTGCTCCAGCGCCGAAAGTCGGGTATTGCGCAGCATCTGTTGTTGAATGGCGCGCCCGGCGGCATTGGCATTGAGTAATAGCTGGTGCTCAACGGCATCGCGCGCCGCCATATCAAGCACATATCGCTGCTGTTCCAGCCATTCAATGGGGCCAGCCAGCTCCTCGCTGTCGATGGCCTTTAATGCATCGATGGCCCTGTCGAATTGGCCGGTACCTGCTGCTTCTGCCAGGCGCCGCCGGAATATGCCTTTCTGGGTGTTAAAGCGCACATTGTCCAGGCTGATGCCTTCGGCGGCTTCTTCGATGGCCATGGCCACGGCATCATTATTACCTTCCAGTGCGGCCTGCACCATCGGCGCGCTGAGCGCATTCTGCACGGCGGCGTCGCCGGCTACCGCGTCAGGCAATTCAAACTGGCTCGGGTGAGGTGATTCTGTCTTGGTTTGCTGCTGTTCGCTGTGGCGCTCACCTTTGGCCAGAAAGTACAGGTCAAAACACTGGTGGAACAGGGCTTTCTCATCACGCGTTTTAGTGAGTGAGGCTGCCAGTGCATCGCGCAGCAACTGCTGGTTGCTGTAACCAATAACGTCGGCCGTTTGCAGTGCATCGAGGGTTTCGCTGGTAGAGATACGCACGTCGTGCTGCCGTAGGGTATTGATAAAGCCAAGCAGAGTCTGTTCCATGGTGGTAGCGCCTAGCCTTTCAATAGCTGCCGGATTTCCGGCGTCACCAGCTGGATATCCTCTTCGAACTTGAGGATCACATTCAAGGTGCTTTGCACCAGCTCCGGCGATAGGGCGGTGGCGTGCAGCAGCAGCAGGGCGCGAGCCCAGTCCAATGTCTCGCTAACGGCTGGGGCCTTTTTCAGATCCAGTTCGCGGACCTGCTGAATAAAGGTAACCAGCTGCTCGCCGAGAGAGTCTGGAATTTCCGGCACTCGGGTTTTTACTATGCGGGTTTCGAGCGCGCGACTGGGAAAGTCAATGTATAGGTGCAGGCAACGGCGTTTGAGCGCGTCGCTCAGATCGCGCGTGTTGTTGCTGGTGAGGATGACGACCGGTTTCGTGGTGGCGTGGATGGTGCCGATTTCTGGGATGGACGCCTGAAAGTCGGACAGAATTTCCAGCAGCAGCGATTCGAATTCATAGTCGGATTTGTCAATCTCATCGATCAGCAGGACCGCGCCATCCTTTTCTCGGAGCGCTTTGAGTAGCGGGCGCGGTTCGAGAAATTCTTCCGAATAGAAAATATCGCCGAAGGATTTCAGCCGTTCCACAGATTCGGCCAGCCCTTTGGCGCCCTGAAGAATATCGTGCAGCTGCTCTTTGAGAACCTGGCTGTAGAGCAATTGCTTGGAATATTTCCAGTCGTAAAGTGCTTTGCTTTCGTCCAGGCCTTCATAGCATTGCAGGCGCACCAGAGGCAGTCCATTGAACTGAGCCGTTGCTTTGGCCAGTTCGGTTTTGCCTACGCCGGGTGGGCCTTCCACCAGAATCGGGCGCTGCAGCTGTTGGGCGAGATAAACCGTGGTGGCGATGGCTTCACTGGCGATATAGCCGGCGCCGGCAAAGCCATTGATCAACGTGTTCACGGCCACTGTGGCCGGGGAATCCTGCACCGTGTTAACTCCTGTTCCTGATTGTGAATTAGGTTTGGCAGAGGGCTTTCAGGCTGGGCCAGTGTTCCGGGTAGCGCTGCTGCATTTCATCCGCGCTGGCCATTTCGTGATCGTCGAAATCAAAGCCAGGGCATACAGCTTCCGAGATCAGCGCGTAATCGCCACAGAGTAATTGAGAGCCCTTCCAGAATCCACCGGGCACGGTGAGTTGCAGTTGTTCGCCGCTGGGTACATCCGGCCCGAGTGTTATTTGCAGAAGTTTACCTTCCGGCGTCAGCAGGGTGTAAAGCAGGGAGCCGCCACCTTGCCAGTAGTGCACGATATCGGAGCGGTTGCGATGCAGGTGTCCGGTGGGTTGATCATCAGTGAGCAGGTAAAAAATGCTGCTCATCAGGCGTCGCCCCAGGTGGGTGTGCGAGCTCTCATAGGTGCGCCGGAAAAAGCCACCTTCGGGGTGGGGACTTAATTGGAGCTTTTCGATGAGGGTGTGTTTATCCACCGGTCATGTTCATAAAGCGGACGATCTGTGGTTCGTCGTCGTTAAGTTCGAAATGATGGCGCTCGGGTTTGATGGCCATGGCCTGGCGGATAGTATGCTGCAATCGCTCGCTGTCACCGGGGTATGCATCCAGCACCTCTTTAAGGTCGGCCGAATGCTCGTTTCCAAGGCAGAGCAGCAAGCGTCCTTCAACGGTAACGCGCACGCGGTTGCACAAATGGCAAAAGTTGTGGCTGTGAGGTGAGATGAAGCCAACCCTTATTGAACTGTCTACCATGCGGTAATAATCAGAGGGCCCCCCGGTGTTTTCGTGGCTGTTTCCGAGTGGGTAGCGCTCGTCTATTATCTCGCGCAGCTCGTCACTGGAACAGAAACTCAAGGCCCGACTGTGCTCGTCAATCAGACCCAGTGGCATTTCTTCAATGAAGGAAATGTCCACGCACTTGTGTCGGGCGAACTCCACCAGATCGAGCACTTCGTCATCATTGCGGCCCCGAAGAATGACGGCGTTGAGTTTGATGCGCGAAAAACCGGCGTCGATTGCGGCGTCGATACCGCGTAATACCCGGTTAAGGTCGCCAGTGCGGGTGAGCTGTCTGAATTTGTCTGCCTGCAGGCTGTCGACGCTGATATTGATGCCGGTGAGTCCGGCAGCTTTGAGCGCTGGTGCATACTTGTCCAGCTGGGCGCCATTGGTCGTTAGGTGTAGCTCTTTGAGGCCTTCCAGCGCACCTAGGCGTTCTACCAGCGATAACACATTGTTCCGGATCAGGGGTTCGCCGCCGGTAAGACGAATTTTGGTAACGCCAAGGTCTACAAAAGCCTTGCCCACGTCGTACAACTGTTCCAGAGACAGAATCTGATTGCGGGGCAGGAACGTCATGTCTTCGGCCATACAATAGACGCAGCGAAAATCGCAGCGGTCCGTTACGGACAGCCGTACATAATTGATTTGTCGGCCAAAGCGATCGATCAATTGGGAGGGGGTAACTGCACTGCTCATAGTCGTCGATGGTATCACACTCCGTGGCTGTGCACGGAGTGTCTAGGATCGTCCTCGGTTGGACGCCAGCGCAGGAATTCGTCTTCAGGCAGTGGCTTGCTAAACAGGAACCCCTGCATATGGGTGCAGCCCATTCCTACCAAGGCCTGGAACTGCTCGGGGGTTTCCACGCCTTCCGCGACAACCTTGATGTCCAGCGCTGCACCAATATTGAGCATGCCGTCGAGCAGTTGGCGGCCCCTGACAGTGTGTAGCTGGTCGATGAAGTATTTGTCGATTTTCAGGATATCCAGCGGTAGCCGTGCGAGATAGGACAGGGAGGAAAAGCCGGTGCCAAAATCGTCAATGGCAATCAGTACGCCGGCTTTGCGTAATTTTTCCAGTTCCCGATAGGTCGCCTTGTCATCGTCTATCAGTGCACTTTCGGTCAGCTCCAGGGTGATGCTGTCGGGCGAAATATCAAAGCGACGCATGGTTGCGAGAGTTTTGTCCGCGTACTGATGGGCGCGTAATTGCCAGGGACTGACATTGATCGACAGTCGGCCGCGAAATGCACCATTGCGTTGCCAGCGAGCCAGTGCGTGACAGGCCTCTTCCAACACCCAGTCGCCCAGTTCGACCATCATTCCGCGTCGTTCTGCCAGGGGGATAAACAATGCTGGTGATATCAGGCCGCGCACGGGGTGTTGCCAGCGGATCAAGGCTTCTGCACCCACCGGTTCGCGATTGGCGTTGAGCTGTGGCTGGTAGTAAAGCCGAAAGTGATTATCTTTAAATGCCAGGTCAAGGGCGAGCTCAAGGGCCTGGCGCTCTGCCATGACGGCGGCAAATGAAGGGTCGTAATAGATTGCGGTATCACCGCCCCGGTTAGTCGCATCTTCAATTGCCAGGTCGGCGTGGTAGAGCAGTTCTTCGGTGGAGAGGCTGTCCACGATGTCTACCATACCGATGCTGTAGTTCAGATCTATAGCCTGTTGGCCAATGCGAAATGGCGTGGCCAAGGCGCTCCCTGGGATCACCTGACCGATACCGCTTTCTGCCGAGAGTTCGATGATCTCTTCCGGTTGCGTGGTGATCAGGGCAAACTCCGCCTCGGAAATGCGGGCTGTGAGCTTGGCTTTGCGGTAGTGAGTTCGCAATCGATCGGCCAGCTGGCGCAGCAGTGATTCACAGTTAGTCTCGCCAAAGGTTTGCTTAAGTTCACGATAGCGATCAATTTGAATGACTAACAGCTTATAGCCTCGACGCTTGTCCTTTCGGCAGCGCTCGATCGCTGCCTTTAGCTTGCGGTTGTTGGCCAGTCGGGTCAGCTCGTCAGTAAATGCCTGCTGGCGGGCGCGTTGTTCAGAGGCGGCCTTTTCTTTGAGTTCTTTGGATAGGCGCTGACTCTTATCCGACAGCTCTGCCACCCGCGCTCGATTATCGACTCCGAAACACACACCAATAACAGCGAATAACCAAACGAAAATGACTCCACCGGGCAATACAAACGGGCTCATGTCGTAGTAGTAAAGCAGCTGAGAAGTTGCCGATACGGCTTGGAGTAACACGTAACTGCCTATCAGGCAGGCGGCCAGTCTGGTGCCGCGCCGGTGCATATGCATGCAGCACCAGCATCCCCAGCCGACCATAAGTATCGCCAACAGCTGGAACGCGGCTGATGTTTTCCGGTAGGTGAATGAAAACCGCTCGGAACCTTCCTGCTCAGGGTAGAACTGCAGATTGTCTAAAAAGAAGCCGTAGGGTAGGGTCAGGCTGTAGACCAGCAGCGCTGTACATACGGCGCTGTAGGCAATTAACAGGGGCTTGCTTAACGATTTGTTAATAACCCCTGCATATAGGGCGAGCATCCAGGCGAATGCAACCAGGTAGCCAAAGGCTCCTATGTTCTGGATCTTGGTTGCAATAGAGAAGCTTTCCAGCGTTTCGGCCCTGTAGAACCAGGCGGTCGCGGTCAAAAACAGTGCAACGCTGAAACACAGTGCGGCAAATGCCTGATACAGCGCACGATAGCGGTCTGCTGTTCCCATAATGACGGCTTCTATTGCCGTGTACAGGGCGAGCGCGCTGGTTATGTAGTAAGTCAGCTCCATAGATACTGCAGTAGTTGTTTCAATGGTTGCAGCATCGTGCTGAGAATAGTGCCGAGATTAGCTGCCTGCACTAAGAGTGAGTTTACGGCCATGTGTTGTCAACCATTGACTGTTGGGCATATCGGCCTTAAGCCGGTCGGCAATACTCACTAGAATGGCGTCGCAATGGCTTTCGCTTAAGGACTGCCGAATTTCCCGCAGGCGGTCGACCTATACCAGCATCAGGCTCAAGCCGGTGGGGTCGCTCAGCAGCGTCTCTTTGAGCTGGGCACGTAATTCCAATTCGTTGGGCAGGCCGGTCAGCGAGTCTGAGAAAGCCTGAGCTCGCACCGTGTGTTCCGCAATACGTCGGCGCTCAACCTCTTCGTGGAGTTCGTCCCGTTGCTGTTTCAGCTCCTGAATAAGGAGGCGAGTGTCGTGGCCAAAATACAGAGAAATAACCACAAACAACCACAGGAAGGTAATTCCGTCGGGAATATCTGCTTGCACATGCCCAACGTTGTAGAGCAACTGTTCGGCGAATGACAGGCCAAGTGCGACCAGATAGCTACTGAATAAGACTGGAGTGAAGCGATTCCTGTTGCGCCATAGTAAGCGGCAGCACCATGCCCCCACAATACACTGGCAAAACCCAGTAGCTGGTACACCACAGACGATGGGCGATAGTCATCCTGTATCTTTACAATTTTGCTGCCAAGAATGTCAATGTGGCCGAGCAGCGTTACATTGTCGACGAATAGACCAAAGGGCAGCGTCAGGCTTTACACGGTTAGTGCCGCGGCCAAGAGCGTGAAGAAGATCAGCCCTGCCATTATTTTCGGTCGGAACTGTGCGTGGGCGTAATTGGCCATTAACCGGACAAAGCTGGTCATAAAGCCAAAGGCGCCAACGCCCTGCCAGCGACTGTGTTGGGCGAACTCTGGCAGTGCCGGCGCACCGAGCAGAGCGGCTGTTGAACTGAGGAAAAGTGCAGTAAAGCCGCACAGAAAGAGGTAGGCCCGGTATACGTGGCGCTGCCGGTTGGCGGAACTCAATGGCACAGCCTGTAACGCCGCAAACAGCTCGATAGCACAGGCTGCGTAATATATGGTAATCATGGATGGTCAGTGACCTATGATTCCGCAACCGTCAGTTGGGCTAATCTAGCGATTTTGCAAGGGGATTGCCAGTTGTGGACATAGGCAGACAACAGGGCCACTATTTTTGTTATGATCACGTACGGCGTTCTTATGAGTTGAGCGAACGCTGATGGTTACTACTAATTTTGCGGGCAGCGTCAGAAAAACAAAAACACCCGGTCCCGATGTGGGGGGTATCTGGAGACGCGCCAATATTCAGTCATGCGTGTAAGAGGAAAACCATGAAAAAGCTACTTGTTTTGCCGTTTCTGGCTGTGCCGCTAGGGTTGGCTGCACACGAGGCGGACAAAGATTTTGATCTGGGGCATTGGTATATCGAAGGCGGCTATACAGCCTCTAGCCTGAAGGATGCAGACAGCATTATAACCTTCGACAGCAATGCCAATACCTGTGAGGACCTGATTCCGCAGCTGGCGCCGGGGCCGCTGGGCTGTAATGCAGGGCAACAGAGCGGCTTTATTTTGCTGTTTCCGACCAATCAGGCGCTTGGGCCGGGTTCTGCTGCGACCTTTGATACAACCTACGATGATGGCAGCGGCTACGAAGTGTCGCTCGGTTATGACTATCCCGGTGCCTTTCGTCTGGAACTGAACTACACGGATTTCGACAACGACCTGGAAGAAGTGGGTGGCGTTGAAGCAGAAGATACCCTGCAATCACAGCAGTTGATGGGCAACCTCTGGTTTGATTTTAACGAAGACGGTGTGGTGCAGCCGTACCTTGGTCTGGGTCTGGGTGCGGCGAGACTTTCGCTGGAAGAAGCCGACGACACGGTCATGGTGGCGCAGGCTGGTCTGGGTCTTAATTTCGCGCTCACAGAACACCTGAAGATCAATCTTGGTTATCGTTATTTTGAAGGTAAGGATGCCGAGTTCACGAATTCAACCAGTGAATATCAAACCGAATACGGGGGGCAGCGAGTGTTGCTTGGTATTCGCTACGACTTCCTGGCCGAGCCACCACCGCCGCCGGATTCAGATGGTGATGGTGTTCTGGACGACCAGGATCAGTGCCCCAATACTCCGCGTGGCGTAGCGGTAGATCCGCTGGGTTGTCCGCTGGACAGCGATGGTGACGGAGTGCCTGATCACAAGGACAAGTGTCCGGGAACGCTGCCGGGAACTAAAGTCGATGCCAATGGTTGTCCGCTGGACAGCGACGGCGACGGTGTAGTTGATGCCAGAGACGAATGCCCCGCAACGGAAGCCGGTCGCAAGGTTCTTGATAATGGCTGTGAGTCTATCGTGTTGCGTGGTGTCAATTTTGAAAACAATCGCTCCACCTTAACACCGCAGGCTGAGCAGGTTTGTCGCGGAGTAGCTGAAATTCTGCAGCGCGCGCGCAATATCAATGTGGAACTGCAAGGCCACACAGATAGCGTGGGTGCCGCCGAGTATAACCAGAAACTGTCGCAGGCCCGTGCGGAATCGGTGCGTACCTGCCTGATCCAGAACGGCGTTGCTGCGTCGCGTCTCACGGCGCGCGGTTATGGTGAGTATCAGCCGGTGGCGTCCAACAGTACCGCCGAAGGTCGTGCCAAAAACCGACGTACTGAAATGATGATCACCAACAACTGATCAGTCATTGTTCCTTGAAAACGCCGCCTAACTGGCGGCGTTTTTATTTCCGGAACATTTTCGCTTGTCGTCAGTAGTAGAAGTTAGAAAAGTGCCATTTGATCGTCACCCGGAACATGAAACCGGGAGCAGTCCAGGGCTAGTGAACGCTCGGTAGACAATCCAAGACGTCTGGCAGCAATAGCAAATCGGTGTTTGATCAGATCGGCAAAAATACCTTGACCACGCATTCGCTCGCCAAACCGGTTGTCGTAAAGTTTGCCACCGCGCAGCTCGCGTAGACGGCTCAGGACATGGTTGGCTCTATCCGGAAAATGCTCGCGTAACCACTCGCAAAACAGCGGGGCCACTTCGTGTGGTAGGCGCAGTAAAATGTAGCTGGCGCTTAGGGCCCCGGCAAAAGCCACCGCGTCGAGAATATCTTCAATTTCCGATTCGTTTATCAGTGGAATAACCGGGGCTATCAATGCCGAAACCGGGACACCGGCTTCGCACAGGGCGCGGATAGTTTTCACGCGGGTGGCGCCGGACGCGGTGCGAGGCTCGAGTATGCGTTTGAGGTTGTTGTCGAGGGTGGTAACACTGATGGCTACCTGCACCAGATTACGCTCTGCCATGTCGCCCAGCAGGTCAAGGTCGCGAAGAATCAATGCGCTTTTGGTAATAAGCGAAACGGGCTGATTAAAATCACTGGCTACTTGCAGCAATTGGCGGGTGATCTGCAGTTCCCGTTCGATGGGCTGGTAAGCGTCGGTATTGATGCCAAGGGCGATGGGTTCGCAGCGGTAGCCGGGGCGCGACAAAGCCTCGCGCAGCAGTGCCGGAGCATTGGTTTTGGCGCTGATCCGGGTTTCGAAATCCAACCCAGGTGAAAGATCCAGATAGCTATGGCTGGGTCGTGCGAAACAGTACACGCAGCCGTGTTCGCAGCCCCGGTAGGGATTGATGGACACATTGAATGGAACATCCGGTGAGCGGTTGCGCGTGATAAGCGAGCGGGCGTGCTCGTGCCTGATTTCTGTGGGTACGCTGGCGATATTCGTATCGCTATCCGGGTCAAGCTCCAATGTGCGTATGGCGAAGCGCCCGGCCATGGTTGAAGCGCTGCCGCGGCCTTTGATTGAGGTGCTCATCGGTGATCTCTCACTGTGCTGTATTTATATACAGTATTTCGGTGGTGGTCATTTTGCAAGTGTGAGTGAACAGGAGTGCTTGGGTTACGCCATGTTTCGTGCAATACCGCGCACAACGGGCCGTGAATCAGCCGGTAAAAAGGGGTAAGGTAGGCGCTCTTGTCTAACTGAGTACAAATTCCTATGTTCACCCTGCTGGTTGCCTATTTTTTGCTGGCTATTGGCTTTTCCTTTCTATGCTCACTCTGGGAGGCGGTGCTGCTGAGCATCACCCCTGCTTACGCCCAGATCAAGTTTCAGGAAGGGGCTGGTATTGGCCGTCAGCTAAAGCACTTCAAAGACAACGTTGACCGTCCGTTGGCGGCGATTCTCACCCTCAACACCGTGGCTCACACCGTGGGCGCGATCGGTGTGGGGCAGCAAGCCACGCAACTCTGGGCCGAGACCAACCCGATGCTTACGGGGGTGGTGATTCCGGTGGTGCTGACGCTGGCGATTTTGATCCTGTCGGAAATCATTCCCAAAACCTTGGGGGCGAACTACTGGAAAGAGTTGGCACCGTTTACCGTCTATTCACTGAAAGTGGTGATTACACTGTTGCTGCCGCTGGTTTGGCTGAGTCAGCAGCTCACCGGGGTATTGCGCAAGGATAAAAGTCGCAGCGTGTTTTCACGGCGAGATTTTCTGCTATTGGCGGAGATCGGTGAAAAGGAGGGGGTTATTGAGAAAAATGAATCCGCTTTTATCGCCAATCTCCTGCGCTTTAAAAATATTCGGGCCAAGGATGTAATGACGCCGCGAACCGTGGTGAAGGCCGCGCCAATGGACCTTACCTTGCAGGAGTTTCATGAGCGCGAGGGCAATCTGATCTTTTCGAGGATTCCCATTCACGAAGAGGGCTCAAAGGACAAGGTCGTGGGTTATGTGCTGAAGGACGAGTTGCTGGTTGAGCTGGTGGACCATCACGGCGAAAAGCGGCTGCGTGATCTCAAGCGTGAACTGCTGACTATTCACGAGTCCTGTCCGCTGCCCGATATTTTCAGTCGTTTTCTGGAAAAGCAGGAACACATAGCGCTGGTGGTTGATGAGTACGGCGGCACCGCTGGCATTGTGACCATGGAAGATGTGATAGAAACCCTGATAGGTATGGAAATTGTCGATGAGATGGACAACGTCGACGATATGCAAAAGCTTGCCCGAGAGCGCTGGATGCGTCGTGCCCGCCAGATGGGGCTCAATGTCGATCCGGAGGCGGCAGCAGAGACGCCTAGCCCAGCACCGCCCGTGTCAGCCCCACCAGACTGATCAGCAGCAGGGCACTGCCCAACACCCGCATGAACACGGCCGTATCTGCCTGTAACATATGTTCGTGAAAGCGCAGGCCGATCACGTGGCCGATCAGGGCGCAGGGCAGAAGCCAGAGATGGTGGATCAGCTGTAAATCCACGTCGAAATAGACAAAGGCCGCCATCTTGATGGCGACCAATACCAGCCACAGCACGAACAGCGTATCGCGCAGCTTTTCTTTGGCCACGTGCTGAGCAGCCACCGCGATAATCAGCGGCGCGCCAATTAACGAGGTGCCGCTGATATAGCCACCGAGCAGTAAAAACACGGTGTCCACCACCCGGCTTTTACTTTGGAAGGGCCGGTTGAAAATATACGACAGTGAGTAAACCGCCACGATGCTGAAGATCACACCGCTCATGAGTGCTGAGGGTAGTGTGACCAGCCCGAATACCCCCACCATTTTCGGAATGATCATGATAAGCAGCAGGTAGCGCAGGTAGTGCCAGTCAACGGTGCCCCCCTGCTGAGGCTTGCCGCGGTTGTTCTGGATGACAGTGATGGAGGCGAATACCAGCAGGTGGGCAGCTATCAGGGGCAGGAACACCAGCGCATCGTTGTGCACCAGCAGCAGAAACGGTAGCGACAGCACGGCGCCGCCGAAGCCCAGGCCCGATCGCACAAAGCCGCTCCAGACAAAAATCAGTCCGATCAGGGCGTATTGATACCAGAAAAGTTCCTGCACGCTGCTCACTTGGTCGCGGTTGGGCGCGCATTGTATGCGCCGCTCGGTGACATGAAAAGCCTGGGTTGCAGGCCGCCTTACGATTTCATTAAAACACTTGTATTACTTTTGCGGCATGCCTAAGCTGGCTCCATTCTTAGCGACGCAGGAAGGCATGCTGTGGTTAGTGTTGAAAATGGTGTTGTGAGTCAGGAGCAATTACTCGGGCTGTTTCTGGTGGGGATGTTTATGACGAGCTACCTGGTGGAGCTGGGTCGGGGAAGAATACAGCGCAGCCGTCAACCGTGGCGAGATGCCGTATTCAGTGGTGTGGGCGTGCTAGCGCAGATTGGTCTGTCCGGGCCGTTGCTCGGCGGATTGGTTGGGGTATTGGCAGCGGCGCTTTTCCCAACGTCGGCCGGAGGGTGGGCTCATTGGCCGTTTTGGCTGGCATTTTTTGGTTTCATTTTGTTGGAAGATTTCCTGCACTACTGGCTGCACCGCTACGCCCACGAATGGCGCTGGTTGTGGAGGCTTCATCGAACACATCACAGTGGTACGGCGATGAATGTTGGGCTGGTGTTTCGCTATAACGTTTTCTGGACGTTGATGTTGCCCCAAGCCTGGTTCGCGGCGCTGATGGTTTACATGGGCTTGCATGAGGTGTATTTCGCAGTCACCGCAGTCACCTTCACCGTCAATGTGTTGACACATATGAGCAGTCGCTGGGATCTATGGTTGTGGCAGAAGGTGCCGGGGGTATGGGGTTTGGTTTGCCGCGTCATTACGACGCCTGATACCCACCACGCCCATCACGGCATGGGGCGCGGCGCAAACCCTCGGGGCAACTATGCGGTTGTGTTTTTTCTTTGGGATACGCTATTTGGCACCGGCAAAATTCCACGGGCCCGACAGC
>NZ_JBVBUV010000047.1:0-30566 GCF_057445395.1 Litorivivens sp. | reverse complement strand
AGCAGTTGATCGCGGCGAAGCTCCCAAAGGCTATAGCGCCGACGATTTATTGCTGACTTTTATTGGTGGCTCTATGGGCGTTGCACTGCTGCAGTACGGTGGTGATATTGGCTCGATGAAACGGTCTACCGAGCTCTTGCTAGAACTGGTAGACCGGCTTGCCTGATTGGTTATATCGCCACCCCATTCAAGGCGAGCGGGACTTTGCAGCGATGTAGAGACGGAGACTTTCCAGACAAGCCTCCCCTACTCGCAAAGGATACTTTTAATCCGTTCATTACTTACACAATAAGTGCATATCAAAACCGATAGCTGAGCCGCGCACCGACTTCACGCGGGTCTCCCACGTAAGCCGCGTCAATACCCAATGACGGGCTGTTGAATCGATCGGTGATGTAAAATTTATCGGTGATGTTCTGGCCATACAATTCCACACCCATTTGCTCGCCCTGGTAACCCAGGCGGGCACCGAATAAATCGCGGCTATCGGCCCGCAGCCGATCGCTATTCTCCCGATCAGTAAAGCTGCCATCGCTGTGCGACCAACTCAGATCAGCGTACAACCCCCGGCTATTCTCATAACGCACAACCAGGTTAGCGGTATTGCGTGGCGCATTGGGAAAATGGTTGCCTGCATAATCGACGCCGTCATCTTCATATTCTATGAAAGCTGTATCGACATAGCCGATACCACCAAACACACTGAAGCCTGCGCCAAGCTCACCGCGAAATTCAAGTTCAGCACCCTGTGAACGCGCCTCGCCGGCATTGTCGGTACGAAAGTTAGACGCATCGACCCGCACTCCGATCTGCATGTCTTCATAGTCGATGCGAAATATCGACGCCTGCACAAACCAGCTACCCTGCTGGAATTTCAACCCCAAGTCATAGTTGTTGGTGTATTCAGGGCCATAACTTGGGGACTCGCCCTCGCTGACAAAATCTACCGAGCCGGCACGGTAACCTTGGCTGCGGGTAAAATATCCGCTGAGTTGATCGGTAATATCCAGACTGATGGCAACCTTGGGCAGGAAGACAGCATCGCCGCTGGGCGCAGTACTATCGCTATCTAATATCGGCTTGAGTACAGCGCTGAAGTCTGCCGGCACCGTACTGCCAGCAACCGGATCCATCAGCTGTGCACCGGTGACGGTCAAAGCGCTGTGGTTATCAGCCTGGTTTTCTTCGTAACGCGCGCCTAAAGTCAGGGTCCAGCGGCTACCGAGATGAATATCAGCTTCGCTGTAGACCGCCTTGGTCGTTGCATTACGATCGGCAGCAAGGTCTGCAGCAGCGCGCAGGCGCAGGCCGCTTATGGTGTAGGGTAGATCGACGGAGCTGGACGTACCGCGCAGTTTGTCTTCACTGTAATACAGCCCGGATACCGTTTTTAGCAGCGCGGTTTTGTAGTGCAAGCGCAGCTCCAACGCACTGTTTTCAGTGTCCACGGTATTAATAAAGTAGCCATTGTCTTCAGCGGATATATCGTAGTCGCCTTTACGTTGATTGTAATTTTCAGCATGACTGGCGATCAGACTCAGTGAGCTGCCTGCGGTGAGGTCGGCGCGCTGTTTAAACACCACGAGCTGGCTATTGTCATGATAGAAACCATCTACATTGTCCGTTGATTCACCGCTTTCAGCGCGCTCCGGCGGCAGGTACTCGTTGCCTTCGCGGAGTTTAGTGTCCTGCAAGCTTAGGCTAGCGCTATACCAGCTATCGCCCTCCCAATGAAGCTTAAAACGCTGCATATAGCGCTTGCGGGCCTGCCATTCATCGTCATTGAGGGTGGTGTTGGTCACCTCACCGTCGCTCTGATTGGTTTCGCCAGCGTAGCGAAAGGCGAATCCTCCAGCGAGCGGCCCTCCAATTGCAATGCCCGCTTCACGGCCGCGCTCATTGGCGACCCCGAGCTTTAGCTTGCCGCTGTATTCCTCCTGGGATGGCTCTCGGGTCTGCACCACCACCGCGCCCGCGAGTGAGCCGGGGCCAAACGCCGTTGATTGCGGCCCGCGATAAAACTCCATTTGTTGCACATCCCAACTATTGGCCACCCCTCGACCCGGTTGGCGGGCGCCGTCGATAAATACACTGACGGTAGGACGGCCGGTGCCGCCTGGCCCAATTCCTTCGTTGGAAATCCCGCGCACCGAAAACTTGTCTTCTCGGGCGGCACTCAGATTGGGGCTACGCAACAAAAGGTCATAGAGATCGCGTATATTCAGCGCCCGCAATTGCTCTTCGGGAACGATACTAATGCTGGAAACCGTGTCCAAACTACTGCGTTGCATGGGGTCGCCGGTAACGAGAACCTCCTCGAGCCGTTGTGGGTTGCTATTGTCGGCGGCGAGCACAGGCAAGGTCGCGATCAGCGCAATGCCGGCACTAAGTAAGGGTTTAATTGGCATATAGAGTCCATTCCTGATGTGCGGTGGGCGCGGTAAATTGCGAGCTCTCGCAACCCGAATAGGATTTGTAGTGCAAATGATAATTGTTACCATATACTAAGCGCAATAAATTTATCCCTCGGGCTCTTTTTTGGTTGAAAGCTGCCTCAGCCCGCAGGATTAAAAATCAAGGATCTTTTATATGTCGGCGAAGTCCGAAAACCCGTTATACCCGCTAGTGTGGCGGTGGCATTTTGTAATTGGTTTAGTTGCCGCTCCGCTGTTGCTGGTGTTGAGCATTACCGGCGCCTTGTACGCTTTTGAGCCACAACTGCAGCCGATCGTAGAAAGTGAATGGCAAACAATTCCTGCCTGTGAGACTTGTCGCGCCGAGCCCGTGTCTGCGCAACTGGCGGTGGTGCAAGACGCTTTCCCTAACGCTCAACTACAGCACTACGGCCAATACCGCGATGCCAGCCGCAGCACTGTGGCATATATCAAAGAGCCGGGAGACAATCAGGACCGCATCGTTTGGCTAAACCCTTACACACTGGAAATACTAGGCAGCCGAATGGAAAACGAAGGCTTCTTCCCGACAGTATTCGAATTGCATACAACGCTGCTCAGCGGGGAGATAGGTCGCTGGCTACTTGAGCTCACAGCAAGCTGGGTATTGGTTAGTTTACTGCTGGGCTTGCTACTATGGTGGCCACGTCGCACAAAACGCGCAGGCGGCTGGCAACCGCGTTTGGCCAGCAAAGGACGGCGTCTTTGGCGCGATTTACATGCGGTGGGGGGGTTCTACCTTCTACCACTGGCACTGGTTGTGGTGTATACCGGCCTACTGTTTTCCCCTGTTGCCGGCAAAGCCCTGATGGCAGAAATGGCGTTAGCGGGGCAAATTCCTGAGGCTTTCCTCAACCCGCCCAAAGTGCCCCCACAACCCGAGACCATTGGTGTCGACAGACTAGTGGCGGATTTTCTGAGTGATGCTCCAGCCGCAGACTGGTTTATCAATTTTCCACATGCTGAAAACTCACCGCTGGTAATTAATATCCGCGAAGCGCTACCGTGGAACACTCGCATGATCTACTACAACCCCTACACTGGTGAGCGTCTGGCAAGCCTGCTGTGGGAAGAATTCAAACCGGGCGCTAAAGCCCTATTGCTATTTTTCCCTCTGCATACTGGTTTAATTTTGGCATGGCCCGGGCAATTGTTAGCGCTACTGACCGCGCTCGGTTTAGCTGCTCTGGCGTTATCTGGAGTGTGGATGTGGTGGTTGCGGAAAGAGCCCGGCAGTCTGTCACTGCCTCGATTACGGCAGGCACCCCAGCCTGGCCCGCTGTTTTACACTGCGGGCATAGTACTGGCTGTGTTGGCGCCATTGTTTGCCGCAAGCGCACTGCTAATCGTAGTCGTTAGCTTTCTGGAAACTGTTTTATTGCGACGCCGTAACGGGGAAGAAACTGCGGTGGAGGTTTAAGAAGCGGCGCCATACCTCACGCCGCTTCACTTTTGAACGATGTGCTACTGCAGAGGCAACTGCATGTGAAAGGTTGTACCAACATCAACGCCCGATGTTACGGCAATGTGACCTTTGTGATGCTCAGTTACAATAAAGTGCGAATAGGAGAGACGATGCTCTACCGGGCATGCAGGCCGATCAGAAGTGTTTGAAAAGAACGGTTCAAACACATCTTGCTGTTCTTCTGGCGTCAACCCCACCCCGTTATGTTGTATTTTTACCCACACAGCTTCATAAAATTTTCCAACTTCAACATTGATGGCGGGTGTAAAACCCGGCTTCTGCTCCGCTTTCTGACTGATTGCGTGATAGGCATGCCGTAGCAATCGCAAAAACACTTGCTGCATTTCGCTTGCGTAGCAGGGAATTAAAGGCACATCAGCACCGTAATTGCGACGGATCGCGATATCAGCGAATCGCAACCCGCTGGATGGCGAATAGAGTGTACCGGCCAGTGTCAGGCTGTAGTCCAACAGTTCCGCAATATTTGACGGTGTCTTACTGCCTCTGTGGCTGGCCGCAAAGTTCAAAAGGTTCTGAACGATGGCAGTTGCCTGTTCGCCGCTTTCTTGAGCCTTCTTAGCGACAGCAACTAACGGTTGACCTTGCTCCTGATCCAGAACAATCAATTTTTCATGGATAGTATTCACAGCGCTACTGATGCTTTGCAACGGAATATTAATGTCATGCGCCATCGCTGAAGCGAGCTCACCCATCGCCGACATTTTATTGCGTTCTACCAATTGGTTTTCCGCTTTCATCTGTTTGGTAATATCATCAACCAGAATAACAATGCCCGTATCAGTGCCGTTGGCCAACGCGTAAATCGTAATATCAAAATAGTATTGCCCGCGCTGACTATGCTTGATCGTGGTGGTCGTCTTGGTTTCGAGAACCTTTGCAACTTGCGCTTTCGTGAGAGTGATCCTTGGGTAGGCCTCCCAAAGATTGAGCCCCTTTACTGCCTCGAACGTGCGGCCCGTTGTCTTTTCAGCAACGTGATTCCATTGCGTAACCTCCATTTGGCTATTCAAACCAATAAGCATAATGGGCATTGAATCGACAATGCTCTTAACATAGGCCTCGCTATGAGCAAGCTGGTTTGTTGTCGTCTCCAGACTCAAAGTACGCTGTGCAACGCGTTCTTCCAACGTCGCCTTGATCTCAGTGAGTTCCCGGTTAGACCTGGCCGCCTTACGGTGTGCAAAGAACAGGAATGTCGTCACCATCAACAACGTTAGAATTAAAACACCGCTGGAAAAGTTGGCTATGTATTGCCAATTTGTTTCACCATATTCGTCTTTAAACGGTGAGACCACGTTCGCTTGAACAAACGTGCTAAAACAAAACATCAGGCAGGCAAAAAGTATTCTGGCGGTCGTTTTCAATTTTTAACTCTTTTCAGTACAACGTGGTTCAGGTACGTGGATTTTAACAGGATTGCTCTGTGCCTGCTCGCATGCGGTAGGGCTCATGCGCGCACAAAGGGCTAGCAGTGAGAATAGGGAAAGAGGCTAGGCGCACGCCTAAGACCGCCTATAGACGGATCTCTGGCAGCCGCAGATGCAACGGCCGATAGCTCGGCGGTGTTTTCGACCTGACGACACGCCCCACACACAACCCACAGCCACTTCGCATACTATTTGATAAATACAACAAGGGGCGCAAGACAAAGATGAGCAAACTATTCAAATCAGTAATCGCTTGACTGCTTACTCTGCTTGCTTTGGAGATGGCCGGCAGCGAAAACAGGCGCTTTCCCCGCTCTGGCGCGCTAACTCAGGCTCAGCATAGCAGCAGGATGGCCGGGGCCGGCCGGCTACGCCCCAAATGCGGATGAACCGAAAGCCGACCAACCCGAATCTATGTCTCACAATCTACTTTAGGTGTCACAACCCTCGCCGGGTGCGTCGCAGCCTGCCCCCCCGGCAGAATAGGCCAATACATGCTTTAATTAAGGGCAGGCAATCACCCTGAACGTCGCTAGCTGGGAAGTCAGCACACCTGAGAGAGCGCGAGTATGAATTGGCATCCCCGCAGGCACCTTCACCGCTACTTATTGGCCGCCCTGCTCTCGGCAATCACGTCGACATCCGCATCGGGGCTAGAGTTTGCCGGCTCTAAAAGCTGCAAGAGCTGTCACCTGGAAATTTACAATCAGTATCTGCAGACCGGACACCCCCATAAATTACAGCGCGTGCGCGGTGCGCCGCCGGTTTACCCAGCCAAGACCTCTGCAGGAGTGCCACATCCACCACCTGGCCACAGCTGGAAAGATATTTCCTATGTCATCGGCGGATTCGGCTGGAAAGCTCGCTTTATGGATCAGCAGGGGTACATCCTGACCGGCGATCAAACGCAATATAACCTGAGCTCGTCCCCGCACGCTAAAGATGCGCACTGGGTTGCTTACGACGTCGGAAATTCCCCCCGCAAACCGTACACCTGCGGCGCATGCCATACGACCGGCTGGACTCCCTCCGGGGAAACCGGCCCCCATCAGGATGGATTACCCGGTATTCACGGCACTTGGGTGGAGCCCGGTGTTACCTGCGAAGCTTGCCACGGGCCGAGCGCAGCACACGTTGCCGCACCGACCAAGGTCAAACCTTTAACGAAAGAAACCTGCCGCAGCTGCCACGCGCGTGGAGAGACCACTACGATTGACGCCAGCGGCGGCCTGATAAAGCACCACGAACAGTTTGAAACTTTATTGGCCTCTCCGCATAGCTCACTAGCCTGCGGAAGTTGCCATAAGCCTCATCAAAGCACGCGATATCAGACTGGCGGCTATAAAGGCGAAGACACAACCTGTCGAACCTGCCATAGAAACACGCAGATAAAACTCAAGGCCAAAACCGGTATGGCGTGCCAAACCTGCCACATGCCGCGTGCCGTAAAGTCGGCGCTGTCGACACCGGCGGCATACCGAGGCGGGACAGTGCCCGTCGGCGACCTTCGAACCCACATTTTTAGCATTAGCACGGACCCCAACTGGAAAATGTTCACCGATGACGGCAAGTTTGTGCGCCTTGACGACAACCGCAAAGCACACTTGACGGTAGATTACGTCTGCCTGAGCTGCCACACGTCTCAGGACATGCCTTGGGCGCGCAACGAGGCACGCCGCATTCACTAACACCCAATTCAAACCAGACAGCCCATGAATGGAAGCAGCTAGCCAATGACTCAGAACCCAGAGAGCCCGGGTAAGACCACCGAACCCAGACGTTGGCTAACCGCATTTCGCGACCTACCCAAGAATAGTACTCCAAAGATTTTTGGCGTGGCCCTGGCCGTCAGTCTCGCTGGCGGAATCCTCGTTTCCGCTTCAGCCATTCTGCTAAAACCCTTGCAAACTGCCAATATTGAACGGGAACAACAGCAAAACCTCATGGACATTCTTGAGAGATCGCCCGGCGTACAGGAATTATTTACCAGCCTTCAGGCGCGCGATGTGGAAGCGCAAGTCGTCGAACTCAAAAGCGGACGATACATTCGCACAATTAACCCCAGCACCTTTGATCAGCGCGTCGCGGCCAGAGACCTGCGCACGAGCATTGCAATACCACCCGAACATGATGCAGCCAGGATAAAGCGTCGAGCCAAGCATGCGGTTGTCTATATTTTGCGGCAAAATGGTAATGTTAGGTTTGTAATCCTGCCAATCCACGGTAAAGGTTACGCGTCGACAATTTACGGCTATATCGGTCTAAAAGCCGATGGCAATACCGTTATCGGAATGAATTTTTTCGAACACAGCGAAACGCCCGGACTGGGCGCTCGCATCACCGACACACAATGGCTGGAACAGTGGCGCGGCAAGAAGATTCGCGATGCCGAAGGAGCGCTTCGCATCGGCGTGGCCAGAGGGGTGGTTGCAGCGGATAGCCCGGCGTTCGCCTACGAGGTAGACGGGTTGTCCGGCGCAACATCCACAAGCCGCGGCGTGCACAATCTGGTCCGTTTTTGGCTCGGGGATTACGGTTTCGGGCCTTATCTGCAGAATGTGCAGACGCACACCCCATAATGTCATCCGGAACTCTGTTCCTTCATTTGAGGTGACCGTGCCAGCAGCCCTCTAGCCTGCTGCGCACGCCACGCAGTGGTGGTAGGCTCTTGCCCTAAGTAAACTCTACACCGCCAGGTAACTTCCAAGCTTCGTGCCGGTTATGCCTGAGCACCACCGCTGATACACGCAGGAACCAACACATGGATTTAATACGCATACTATTCGCCGTTTTACTGCCGCCGCTAGGGGTCTTTCTGCAAGTCGGCCTCGGCAAACATTTCTGGCTCAACATCCTGCTGACCCTGCTCGGCTACCTGCCAGGCATTATCCATGCGGTGTATATCATCGCCAAAAAGTGAGGCGCTTCGTAAATTCTCGAGGATAGGCTTAGGTCTATATCCTCAGTTGCCCTCACCCTCTCCCAAGGGAGCGGGGGCCGAGCCCCTCCAGTTGCGAGAAGAACAGCGCGGGGGGCGCACGGGTATAGCAGCACATAGCGATGGTTAAAGCTCTCGATTTCCGTTCGCCGTTACGCTGAGCCCAAGGCCCAACCTTGGGAGGTATGGTCGTTTTGGTGATGTAGTCGATGCCCCAGCCTCGCGATATATGGGTATAATTAACAAAAATCGCTGGCGCTATCGGCTTGTATGCTGGCACCCGATATGCAGTTGCAGGCGGTGTAAGGTAGCGACTACAGTGTAAGGCCCGCTGCACGCTCGCCGTAATAAAAGTTATTTGGGAAATTCTATGGGACGCACAACGGACACTCGCATCCGGATTCTGGACACAGCTGAAGAGCTTTTCGCACGCCATGGCTTTGCCGCCACGTCCATAACCGACATTGCCGACCGGGTTGGCATTCGCGGCCCCGGCGTTTACAAGCACTACCGCAACAAACTGCATATTTACGAGTGCGTACTGGCCCGCCTATTTGATCCGTTGCACGACGTTATCGAAGCAATGAGCCACGGCGACACGCCGGAAGACATGTTCCGGCAGGTAAAAACGCTCCTGAAGAACCACGCCGAGCAACCCAACATGGCCAAACTGATCCAACATGCGACCCTTGCCAATGACGAAACACTCTCGATGCTGGCAGAAAAGTGGTACAAGCCTTTCTTTGAGTATATTTCCCGATTAGCAGAATCAACCGATAAAAGCTGGATCAATATCCCGTCGGTAATGACGTTTCATTGCATGATCCTGGGCTATATCACACTGGCGCCATTGCACAACAAGGTTTTTGATCTCGATCCCTTATCGGAAGAGCAGGTTAATACCCAGCTTTCCATTCACCAGCAGCTTGTATCGCTGATCAGCGCAGCAGAGTAGGAAGGAAAAAGGCCCCGCGAGTGGGGGCCTGAAATTTTGGGTTAGCGCTGTTCTATCAATCGCTGACGCAGGGCGTTGGCCAATTTGCGGGCGTCATACGCACCTGCACTGTCAGGGATCGGGTTATTTCGCATTACCACTTCCAGACTGTACTTGTAAGACGAACGACTGGTCGTGGTCGTTACGCCAGAGCCCGGAGAAACAACTGTTCCGCCAGTGACTACCGTGTCGCAGTTACCCAACAGGTCACAGTTGCGGTAGTAAGTCTGGGACTGATGGTAGGTCGCACCAAACCCTGAATCTGTCGTGGTGCTGCGCACCCGTTTGTCTTCGTTGCGGTCAACGGTTTCAAACCAGTCGTAACCCTGAGCCAGGGTAAGCTCGGCCGCACGCAACAGAGCATAGTCCTGCACGGTTTCGGCAGGCGTTGAGCTATTGCCCTCGAAGGTGATGCGGTAGCGGTTATCCCCCAGTGGGGTCTCTGAATAACCATAATCTCCGCGCCCGTCCGCTGGCTTGTACGGCGTTTCTGACGCGCAGGCCACCAGCAACGCGGTACACAGCACGACAAACCCTTTAAGCCAATATTTCACGGTAACCTCCTTAGTTTGTGTTGAATGCTGGTTCTTGGAACCAGCGTTAACTGCACAGTGTAGCCAGCGCAGCTTAACAAGAGCTTAATGGTTTTGAATCAAACCTTTACCCCTTGCATACCAGTGGTATAGTTTGATTTACGTGCACGCAATAAAAGCTGATCACAGTGTGCCAACAATTACCAAATTCGCTGGGGACAATGCCTTGGATCTTCCAGAAATTCCCGGATACGCACTGAAAAAACCTCTCGGTAAAGGCGGCATGGCCGTGGTGTATCTTGCCACGCAGCTAGACAACGACCGTACTGTGGCACTAAAAATTATGGCCAAACACCTAGAGGCAGACCCCAGCTTCGGCGAGCGATTTCTACGCGAAGCGCGCATCTGTGCCGAGCTTAGCCATCCCAATGTCATTTCCATTTACGACGTGGGTCAGCATCAGAGCTACCGCTATATGGCGATGGAGTGCCTGACCGGCGGCGACCTGAAGGCCAAGATGAAAAAAGGCCTGAAGATTGGCGACAGTATCGATATTGTAAAAGGCATTGCAGCCGGGCTGGACTACGCACACAGCAAAGGCTTTATCCATCGTGACATCAAACCCGAAAATATTTTGTTTCGCGCGGACGGCAGCCCGGTTATTTCAGACTTCGGTATAGCCCGCAATACCGATTCCCAAACCCAGATGACCAAGACCGGCACGGTGATTGGATCACCGCACTACATGAGCCCGGAACAGGCCGAAGCAGCCCCGCTCGACAGCCGCTCCGACCTCTACAGTCTGGGCATTATCTTGTACGAGCTACTGACCGGACGCGTGCCATTTAAGGGCGAATCCGCCATTTCTATTGGCATCAAGCACATCACCACCCCACCGCCACCGCTCCCTGAAAATGTTTCTGAATTTCAAGAATTTATCGACCGAGCGCTAGCCAAAGAACGCGACGATCGCTTCCAGACCGGCGCCGAATTGTTGGCCGCTCTGGAGGCCGTAGACGCAGTCTTTAGCGAAGCTGAGGCAGCCACCATTGTGCTGAGCGGCTCGGCGACAGAAGCCATGAGCGCTTACGCAGATGACAAGACTCAGGTATCGGGCGCGGCCACGCAGATTAACAAGCGCAAACCGCTCCAAACCAAACGATGGGGCGCAATAGTCGCCGGGCTCGCGGTTGTAATACTGACTGCTGGCGGCGCCTGGTTTTACCAGACACAAATGCCAAGCGCAGCCCCCGCAGTGCAAACCAATCAGGAAGAAATGGCGTTGTTACAAAAAGCCGGCATCGCGCTGAGCGAATCTCGCTACTATCAGCCTCCCGGCGACAATGCCCAATACTACCTGACCACCCTGCTCGCAAAATATCCGGGATCACCACAGGCGCAATCAGCGCTGCATGGTCTGTTTAACACGTACCTTCGAGAAGCCCGCCAGGCACTGGACGCGAACGATACGGCCCGCGCCAACGCGTTCCTGAATCAGTCGTCACAGATAACATTCTATATAGAGGATCAAGCGATGCTGGAGCAGTTGCGCGCCCTGCGCCGCGAAGCCAACACTCGATAGCGGACACCGGATGGCATCAATGGCAGGCGCCGCCGAGCGCAAGCAAAAACGTCAAACAACAGCAACCGTCAAAGCAGAAACAGCGCCGCACTCACGACAAGTGCCGCCGCTATCAACCAAGCCAGTGGGTTGCGCAACCAGCCTTTTTGAGCAGCATCCGGAAGAGGCTCGACACCGTTACTTGCTGCACCAGGCATCGCAACCAAAACAACCGTCACGTTATCCGCTCCGTCGTTTGCAAGGGTTTTGCTTATAAGCTGGTCGGCAATTTCCTGCACATCATTGCTGCGCTCGAATGCAGCGACGATGTCTGCATGCGCAACATAATCATTCAGGCCATCGCTGCACAGCAGCAAAATTTGCCCTTCTTCGAAGCGGTCGCGAATAGATTCCACCTCAAGCCGGGGAATACTTTCCTGGCCGAGCGCCTGTAGCACCACATTGCGACCAGGATGGCTACCAGCCTCTTCTTCAGTAATATGCTGCTCTTCCAGCAGGCGCTGTACCAGCGAGTGATCTCGGGAAATCTGCTCAAGGCCTCGCTCGCGGCTCCACAAGTAGCATCGCGAATCGCCCACCCAGGAAACATGGAAGCCATCTTTCTCTACTTGCAATGCAACCACGGTAGACGCCATTCCGGGCCGCCCCTGGCCGTTGGCGGGCGCAGCAAGAATGGCGTCGTGCGCCTTATGTATTGCGTCTTCAAGCCCTACGCCCTGAGCCACTGATTCGCGAATAACGCGACAGGCGATATCACTGGCAACCTCTCCGGCATCGTGCCCGCCGACACCGTCGGCAAGCACCCAGAGATTCAATTCAGGCACAGCGCTAAAGCTGTCTTCGTTATTGCTGCGGCGGCAGCCAACATCTGACTTGGCGGCGTATTTCAACATGCAGTGCGCGCTTCCTTATTGCTCAGAAAATTGTTGTTATAACGCACGGTGAACTACCGCAGTAACACCGACCACAATCCGAGTATAAGCGATTTAACGACAATAGCCAGCGCCCTAGCGAGCAGATAAATCCCGCAATTCAGCGCTATATTGCCGGCATCTTTTCCATAGCCAGTTATTATTGTCACGCAGCTCATTGCGCATCTGAGTGCGATCGCGGTAGCCGCGCAATACAACACCTTTGCGCAGCGCCTGCTGCAAGCGCAAGCTATCACGCTTAACCTGGCGGCATTCATCCCAGTTCGCTGCATGCGCGCTCGCGCCAAACGCCACCAGCAACACCATCCCTAGCCAAAGCGGCATCTCACCAACCTCCCTGTCAAATGAGTTTTACCGCAGTTTACAAGAAAAACTCGATACCAACAGTAACCAGGTCGTAGTCGGCAACCACATCAGATCCGTTGTCCTTAAATTCAAAGCGGTCATATTCCACCTTGATATTCATTCCCGGTGCCCCACTGAACCGCACCCCGACTCCCCAGTAAGGATCAACACCGTCTTCGTAATAGCGATCAACAATACGCGAGCCGGCACGCTGCTCATCGGTTACCTGCTCCCAACTCAGTATGCCGCCCTTAACAAATACGGTAGCAAATTCGGACAACGGCAGGTCCAGCTGCAGATCCAGGCCCAGACCCGATGTTTCAGCCTCAGCGGCTACTGTTGGTGTTGTCACGGCCGATTGACCAAAGTTGATGTAAGACAAATTGCCGGCCAACATCGCGCTACGAAATCCTATTCCGGCTCGAAAGGCAATGTCCTGGTCGTCGATGTCACTACCCGGAGGAAAGTCCGAGGAATCAATATCCTGATAGGCCTGCCCCACGTCGACATGAAAATTTACGCTGGTGCGATTGTGGTCAGCTGCAGCGACCGGGGTGTACACCGCACCGACGAGTATTGCGACGGTCAACAGCGCGGAGTTGAAGATCGGGGGGATGTTGGTGGGATTCATTACGGCGGCCCTCAGTATGCTTGTCTACATACTGCGCCGCCGGTTATGAATGCAAACTGAACGCTATGCCACTAACAGGGCATTGTTTATGTAGCGGTTAACCTCCTGAATCCGGTCATACAGAGGATAAGCCGGGTCGTGTATCCAGTTCATAATCACGGTGTTGATCGCGCCCATAACCATCTCACCGGCAAATTCCACACTGTATTCGGCGGTAACGTCGCCCAGCGCCCGCCCCTCGCGCATCAACTGCACGAAGGCGTTATTGAGCTTGCCCAGCTGCTGCCCTGCCTTACTGCTTTCGCTAGACAACTCCATCAGCGTTTGATGAATCAGGCAGCGCTCAAGGTCTTCATAGCGCTGAAGATTATCCACCATCACAGAAAAAACATACCCCAGGCGCTCACGGGTTGACGGGAATTTTTCAATAGCCAGCGCCACAACATTAGACGTTTCGTCGTAGAGCATGGAATCGCTTAATTCGCGAATCAAATCCTGTTTTGAACCGTAGTAGTTGTAGAACGTTTTGCGAGCCACTTCGGCAGCCTCACAAATCTCTTCAACCGTGGTCAACTCAAAACCCTGCGAACCAAACAGTGAGAGCGCGGCTTCATTAATACGGCCACGCACTTCCTGTTTGCGCTGTTCGCGTCGACTTATGGATTTGGCCTCAGACCTGATGGGTGAAACGTTTCTCATAGCACGTTAGGAGGTACCGGATTGGTTTGGCTGATAATACCTTCAATACGATCACGCAGCGCATTATCTGACTTTTCAGTGCTGGGACGAATCCAGAACTTGTCTTCTTTGAGGGCCTGGACGGCGTAGGCGGCAACCTCCTGAGGTGAGGTGGTTTCCAGTTCCATACCGAACTGCTCCATCATCTTTTTCATGTCATCAACAGAACTGATACCGGACGCCTTTACACCACTGCCGGGTAAATCTTCAGGACGTACACGCTCAGAGTTAAACAGGCCGGTATCCACAACATGCGGGCCGGGAAACAACGCATTGACCTTTACCGGCGACTGTTTGGCCAGCATCTGATAATACAGGGTTTCGGTGATGGCCATCACCGAGGCCTTCGTGGTTGTGTAAATAGGCGCATCAGGCAGCATCAGAAATGCACCGTTGCCAGATCCGGTGACCACGAAGTGAGCTTCCTCGTTCTGCTCAACCAGACGCGGCATAAACGCATTAATGGAGTGTATGACCCCCCAGATATTTACCGAGAACGCCCACTTCCAGTCATTGAGGTTGTAGTCCCACATGTCACCAGCTTCACCGGCACCGATACCGGCGTTGGCAAACATCAGATGAACTGCGCCAAACTCGGCAAAGGCTTTGTCGGCCAGGTTGTTGAGATCTTCCTGACGGCTCACATCGGTGCGTACGCCGATAGCCGGGGTGCCGCGTGAATTTAAGGCAGCTACGGCCGTTTCCAACCCTTTTTCATCTACATCCGCCAGCACAATCTAGGCGCCTTCTGCCGCCCGCGCATCGCCGAGCGCGCGACCTACCCCACTGGCACCACCGGTAATGACCGCTACCTTGTCTTTAAAATCTTTCACCTGTCAGTTCTCCAACCGTTATCGTTATTTACGTTAGCCTGAGCACGACTGTATTACAGCTCCCAAAGTTTTTACACACTTGTTACCTTTTTTTAATTTGCCTGCGAAATCGCTGCAAACTGGAGCCCCTTCCTGCCAGATGGCATAATGCGCCGCTTCCCGACGCTGCCACAGGACACCCCATGAAAACACTGGATGCCTTTCTCGCTGAAAGCGCTGTCGAACCAAGCCTGAACGATGTGATTCGCCGCATTGCCACCTGCTGCGAGGCAATCAATCAGCAATTGCAGCGCGGTGAACTGGCTGGCATCCTCGGCAGCGCTGGGGCAGACAACGTGCAAGGCGAAACCCAGAAAAAACTGGATGTTATCGCCAACGATATGCTCAAGGAAGCCTTGCAGGCCTGCCCCCAGGTGCGCGGCATTGCCTCTGAAGAAGAAGACGAGGTGGTAGCGGCCAATCTGAAGGGTCAGTACCTGGTAACGTATGATCCGCTGGACGGCTCGTCCAATATCGACATCAACAGCATGGTTGGCACCATTTTCTCGGTACTCAAAGGACAGGGCGACGGCCCGGTCAGCGAGCAGGAGTTTCTGCAACCCGGCCGAGATCAGGCTGCTGCCGGTTATGTGCTTTACGGACCTTCCACCATGCTGGTATTCAGCACCGGTGACGGCGTGAGCATGTTTACCTTTGACCCCGCCACCAATGACTGGATACAAACGGTTGAGCGGGTAGCGCTGGCCCCGGATACCAAAGAGTTTGCCATTAACATGTCAAACCAGCGCTTCTGGGCTGAGCCCATGCAGAACTATGTTGCCGATTTACTTCAGGGCAGCGCCGGTCCGCGCGGCAAAAATTTCAATATGCGCTGGGTAGCGGCCATGGTCGCGGATGTGCATCGCATTCTGTGCCGTGGCGGCCTGTTCAGCTATCCTTGGGATTCGCGTAAACCCGACCAGGCCGGCAAACTGCGCCTGATGTACGAAGCCAATCCGATGGGCATGTTGGTAGAGCAGGCTGGCGGTGAGGCGTGGACCGATAGCGGCCGGATTCTGGATATTCAACCCGAAAAAATTCACCAGCGGGTGCCAGTGATTCTGGGCTCGAGCGAAGAGGTGAAGTGTTGCGTGGAGTATCACCAGCGTTGAGCTGAATTTATCTCCTGAAGGGATGATTCTTCGCGAGCAGGGCTCGCTCCCACAAATCTGGCTCTATCGAAGCCTGTGGGAGCGGGCCTGCCCGCGAAATGCTAACAGTTCAGTAAAAACTAAAGACTAAAAACCCCATCCTTTAACTGCGCAGTACGGCCGACAAATTCCTCTTTCATGGCATCGGCCATCAGGTCGGCATTTTCGCTGTAGGCAACGGTTCGTTTGCCGTCAGGCAGGGTCACTACCACCACCGCTCGCCAGGGATTATCCCCCTGGAACAAAACCGTGCAGCCCACAATTTTGCCGGCACCCGCATCCACCTTAACCAACTCTAGCGGGGGCGCCTCTGCGCGCGCTTCAGCGGTCAGGTCCGCAAAGCCAAAGCCGTTCGGGTTGGGCTCGGTAGACCACACACCAAAGCCCTGCTTGGTCAGCATGCCGCTCACCGACGTGACATAACCTTTTTTACCTGGCTGTCCACGTAATAGTTCTGCCATGCGGGCGGTGGATTGCAGCACATAGTTGTTAAGCGGGCCGCCACCAAAGGTCATACCACCAGTGACCGTGATCTGCTGGTCGAGGGAAATGCCTATTTCTCGGGCATAAATCTGTACCGCCGATGGAAAGCAGCTGTACAGCTCCAACAGGTCGATATCGTCTACTGTCATGCCGGCCAGTTCCAGCGCCTTTTTTCCCGCTAATCGGGCTCCGGGGCAACCGCCCAGATCCACGCGCTGGGAGGTGTTCACCATAAAGTTGCTTTCAGTGCTGGCCAACGGGAATACCCACTTCTCGCGAGGAATGCCCATGGCCTCGGCCTTGGCCACCGAGCAGAACAGCAGCGCGCCAGCCTGATCCACGTTCCACTGACTGTTGTGATACTTGGTATAGGGGAAAGCGAGCATTTTGTTCTTGGGAGAGGCATTGCGAATCTGGTCCGCGCTCATACCATCGCGAGCCCAGGCGTGAGGGTTGTCTTTGGCAACATCTGCCATGCCCTCGTAGAGCGCCGCAACACGATCGCGATGGCTTTCAATATCTTCACCCGTGGCATGACGCAATGCGCTTTCCATCAAGGCGTAGTAGCCCACAGGCATACCCAGACCGGCATCAGATTCTACTTCTGACCAGATCTCCTGCTCGGGCTCAAGCAGAATATCCGGCGCCTCAGTCTGCGCAGTTTCTGGCGCCTCAATGCCCTGAATGGTCGCCTGCAGCGCCCGAAATTTAGCTTCGCCGCCCACCACCAGTGCAGTGTCGATGTCACCTGCAGCAATCAACTGGCAGGCGTCAGCAAACAACCCTTGCTGCAAAATGCCGATCTCGGCCAGCAAGGTAGTGGCCTGCGGGGCACCCACGGCCTCGCCGATCAGACGGGCTGGATTGCTGTAGTTCCACACACCCCGCGGCACACTGATACGTTTTACATCGCGCAGCAACTGCGGCGCGCCACTGTCTTCGCCGGCCGCTTGGGCCGCCCGAATCATCAGCGCAACGGCCTCATCGGCTTTGGCGACGTCGGTTTCGCGCTGGTTGAGCACGCCAATTCCAACCAGTACCGGTGTATTTGGTGAAAGTGTCATCTCAACCTCTCTTTTCGTGTGTAGGGAACTAGTTTGCTCGAATCACCAATGACGCGAGACCGTTTTGGCCCCAGATCGCCAGAGCCACCGGACCATCAATACTGCTCAATCCTTGCGGCAATTCCATCATGGCGGCTTTCACCTGATCTGTCAGTGTCGCCAGCAACGGCAAGTTGTCTATATCGCCGGCCTGTATACCCAACGATCGCAGCTGCTCTGCACTGATGGCCACCACCTCAACCGCGTCAAAGTCAGCAGCGAGTACCTCGTTGATATCCAGCAATCCCGTTTTTTCAGCAACATCCGCGCTTAAACGTGCCTGCAGTCGCTGCAGCGCAATACCGCCACTACCACCGCCTTCCAGCGTCAACAATTGGCCGTAAAGCGCAAGCATGGGGGCAAGCATGGGAGACAGTTCGGGCTCGCTACTGGCAAACTCCAAGCCCTGAAGTGGCAGCTGCAGATCGCCGCTCGAAAACGTGCCGTGGTTGTTGAGGGACGCAAAATCCTTGAAGGCAGGTACTGCGATAACCGGTGCTGAAGATGCCATAGCCACAGGCGCGGCGAGCGTTAATGCAGGCGTTGCTAGCAAGCCGCCGGCACTCAAAACGAGCACCGCCGCCGCTGCAGAAACCAAACGGGGCTTATGCATGTCGAAATCCAAAATCAGACTACTGGGTCAGCCCGTTACTGACTTTTTCTTAACGTTTTAAACGGGTTACGACGCAGTAACGAGCAAGGCCCGCTCTGCGCCGGCACGAAGTTTACCCATTCAAACGCTTTAACACCATAGGCAAATCGTCAGCTGGTTTTGGCAAGGGGACAGTCTGCATCTCGGTGCCAAAATTCGCCGGCAGGGAGAATTCATAACGCGTTAGGAACTGGTGCAGGAAGTTTTTGGTTTGCATCAGCGCAAAGTGCATACCGATACACTTGTGAGCACCGCCACCAAAACCGACAAAGCTGAAGGAGTGCCGTTTGTGCTCATTGCGCGGCTCCAACCAGCGATCAGGATCAAACTTCTCAGGCTCATCCCAGTACTCCGGCATGCGATGCACATATTGCGGCGCAAGGAAGAGGATGGTGTTGGCCGGAATGTGATAGCCGCCAATCTCGCAATCGTTGATGGTGCGACGCTGCATCATCATTACAGACGGGTGCAGACGCAGTGCTTCACGCACAGCAGCATCAGCCAGTGGCATCCGGTCCAGATCCTCGTACTCGAGGTAATCTTTACCAATAGCCTGGGCTTCTTCACGCAAGCGCTGCTGCATCTCAGGATTTTGCCCCAGATGATAAAGCAGATGGCTCAGTGCGGAGGTTGTGGTGTCATGGGCGGCAAACAGCAGGAAGCTCATATGAGCAACAATGTCCTGGTCGCTGAAGTACTCACCGTCTTCGTTTTTCTCTTTCGCGAAGTAGCTGAACGTATCAATACCATCGTTTTTACGGCGCTCGTCGATCAGGGCACCAAAAAACTCATGAAGATAACGCTCACCTTTCTTGCCCTTGGCATAGGCCGTACCCGGAATCTCCTTGGTGATCAGACCCATGAGGCCGTTGGCCACATCGGTGAAAGCCGTGTTGAGCTTATCGGCGCGCTCATCGTCCTTGCCCAACCCGACAAAGATGGTAGCAGCAACATCCAACAACGCCTGTTTGATGGCAGGGAAAAAGTGGAAGTCTTTCTGTCCGTCCCAGCTTTCCACGGCCTCATTCAACATCGGGCCCATGGTGTCGATGTAACCCTTCATGGCATCGTTCTTGAAGGCTGTCTGCATCATACGGCGCTGAAAACGGTGCTCTTCGTGGTCGCGCAGCAACAGCGCGCCTTTGTAAAAGCGACCCAGCGAACCCATGTAACCCATCTCGGCCGAGAAGTTCTTCTCTTTATCGAGATAGATCTGCTGATACAGGTCGGGCCCACACAGCAGCACACCTTTAAACCCCGCCAGACCAAATTTGGAAACCGGGCCAAATTCCTTGTACTGCTTGTCTACAGTGCCGTACAGATCTTTTACCAGCGAGATCGTGTGGCCGATGACTGGCCAGCCAAATGAGCCCGGTATGTGCGAAAGCTGGTGGTTGTCTTTGGCCAGCTTGTAGTTAGCGACTGCTTCAGTCATTGGTTCCCTTCCTCCTGCGGTCGTTGCCGAGGTTAATCGGTTTATTTTGAACAGATGATATGTAATGACTCTAAACATATCAAGCGTTCGATATAAAAAAACATCAAATCCGGGTATACTGTCACAATTGCTCAAAAAACAAACGGGGGTGTGGGGAGTGCGAAAAGTAGATCATGACAGTCGCCGAGAGGAAGTAGCCTCTGTTGCGTCGCGGTTGATTGCCGATCGAGGTTTGGAAGCACTTACTACCAGGGCGCTAGCCAAAGAGCTGGGCTGCTCCATTGGTGTACTGTCACACTACTTCAACAGCAAAGAAGAGATCGTTATGGCGGCCTTCCAATGGGCAGACCAGCGCATTGACCAACGCATGCAAGACGCGATTGCCGAGCTGGAAGAAATATCCCTCGATTACTTTATTCCAATGATCACCTCCGGCCTGCCGCTCGACGAAGAGTCTGACCGGGAGTGGCGGGTTCGCTTTAACCTGTACCACTATTGCCTGACGCGCGGTGGCGAAGGCCTGAAAACCCAGATCGAAAAGATCAGTCAGTTTCGGGTACTGATGGATGAATTTATCCGCACACTGCAAAAGAAAGGCGAGGTGCGCCGCGACATTGCCCCGGATCTGATCACCAAGATGGCGTTTGATATGGTTATGGGAGCCGCCCAAAACCTGCTGATGGTTCCAATGGCGAAACGACGAGAGCACGCCGCTTACCTGTTCGATATTGTCGAGAAATTACGTCCGGTAAAGGCGCCCGTTGCTTCACTTGTCAGCGCCTGACACACATTAGGGCAACCCCGCCGCCTGTGTGTCTGCGGTCAGGAATGTCCAGATAAGATCGGCCGCGTCCACATCGCGAATATCACCGCCAAGCACACCAAAGCTAGTGTTGACGCTCGGCAGCACATGGCCGCCACCCTGCATAGTGAACAAGCCCACGCGATGCGTCCTGCCATACCATAGCTGAGCGCTGATATAGCCGTCGTCTGCGGGCTCGGTATCAGCCAGATCGAAGGGCTCAGGACCCTTGGTATAGCCGGCCAGATCCGCGAAATACTGGGCCGTTTGCGCCGCAGAAAGCACCTCTCCCCGGCTGTCGTCCCACAGCAATTTGACCACGCCGCCGTCGTAGGGATTCACGGGGTCGTCAGTACCTTCGATCAGGGCGATATTGACTGGCTGCCCCTGCTTGTCGCAATCCAGATTGTCGTCCACCGGCAAGTTGGCCACTATCGGCGCATAACCGGCCATCAGCGACGGCGCCTCCAAGGCCAGACGCAATACCATATGACCTCCGTTGGACAAGCCGGTGGCATAGACCCTGGCCGGATCTGCCCGGTGATCGCGCACCAGCTCCTCTATCATCTGCCGAACAAAGCCTACATCATCGATATTTCGCTGGTTGGCCGCATAACTTGCAGATGCCCTGCAGTCGTTCCAATGGCGCTCTATGCCATCCGGATAGACCACGATAAGCCCTCGCTGGTCGGCCATGCGATCAAATTGCCGCGCACCCATCTCACGCATAACCTCACCAGTTGACAGCGATCCATGAAAAACAAAAAGCAACGGTGCTTGGGGCTGGAGGGTCGCGGGCACATAAACGCGGTAATGGCGCGTCAAACCGTCGTGACTGGTTTCTACCGCATGCAGCTCACCGTTGAGCTCAGGCAGTTCAAGCGTGCGGGGGACGAAAAAGGAACGGGCCGCCAACAACGCGACGACCCCGACAATAATAATTACACCAAACCAGTAAAGCTTTTTCATTGCCCCCGCCTGTTTTTATTGCATGCGGGGGCATTGTAGCGTGCTAGCCACGCGACTTGGCAATCACCTCGTCGGCGAACCAGCGCATCATGCCGATTTTTTCTTCCACTGTTTTATCGTCGGCTTCGGCCTCATAAACGTTGCGGAAAGCCACCAGCACCTCATCGATACCAATATCTTCCAAACGCTTAATGCCGTCAGGGCTGTAGGCATCTTGCGTCATGGCCTGAAACTCAAAAGGCAGGTGATCACGGCCATACTCTTTGCGGAACTCGTTGATCTGGTCAACCATCACTTTAATGGATTCAGCATCACCACCGGCGGCAATCCAACCATCGCCCAGCCGCGCCGCCCGGCGCAGCGCGGGCTTCGAGTGACCGCCTACAAGAATGCGCGGTCGCACGGTGGGCACCGGGCACAGCTTGATGGCCGGCATCTGGAAGATCTCGCCGTCATATCCGAAATACTCGCCACTCATCAGGCCGTTGACGATTTCAATGATCTCATCCAGTCGCTTACCGCGCTTTTCCCACGGGGTATTGGTCACGTCAAAATCTTCCCCCCAAGGGCTGATACCCGCGCCGTAGTCAAAGCGGTTGCCGCTGAGCACTGCAAGACTGGACATCATTTTGGCCAGCAGGGCGGGCTCATGCACTGCCGTTTTATGCACCGAGGTGGAAAACCGGATTTTCTCGGTAACCGCCGCCAGATGCGACATCAGCAGAAATGGCTCGATAAAGGGCACGCCGTCGAGAAACTCGCGGCTGCCATCGGCGTTGTAGGGGTATTTGGAGCTCGCTTCCTTGGGGTAGCAGATACTGTCCGGGAAGGTTACGGTATCAAAACCGATCTCTTCCGCCGCTTTAGTCAATGGCACGTATTGTTCGGGTGGACACATACTGTGGTGGTAGGCAAATTTCATGGATTGCTCCTTCCTGTCAATCTGTCGGTATCGGGCGCGCAGGGCCACACTGGCATCCTGCTACGGTAATCCAGCCAAAACGGATACCCGAAGGCGCCGCTTCTTATTCTGAGTTCAGCAGATCATCCTAATTCGCCGAACCATAATATGGAATACGCTTTACGACGCCTCACCCGTATGTAGGGGATCTGCGAGTGCTCGACGCACCCGCCGCTTTCACGGACAATTCGTCCTGCCAACGCAGGCCGACAGGACACCCACTTTGAGTAACGCACAAGCCAACGGCGATAATCGCAGTCAGCGCACCCGGCAGGCTATCGTTCGGGCCGCCGAAAACCTGTATGCAAAACATGGTGTTGAAGGGGTATCACTGAACACCATTACTCGCGCAGCCCGCCAGAGCAACCGCAATGCGATCCAGTACCACTTTGGCGGAAAAAACGGCCTGCTGCAGGCGATATTCGACAAGCACGCGCCCGGCGTAGCACAGCGTCGCGCAGCACTGATCGACGAGCTCGCCGCCGACGATCACAGCACTGAAGCCATCATCGCCTCAGCCATGGTGCAACCACTGATTGAGAAGCTAGAGGATGCAGACGGTGGCGAGGCCTATATTCACATCAGCGCCGAATTGATTACCACCAATACATTGGGCTACCAGGCACCAGAGAAACATCCTCTGCAATTGGCCAGAGAGAGCAAAATCGCCGCGTTTACCGCACGCCACCTGAGCGCGCTGCCTCCTGCCATTGTTGAGCAACGTATTGTGCACATGAACATTCTGGCCTACCACGGCGTATCTGAGCACGCCCGGCTTCGCGCCAGTACGCAATATGCCTCTTTTTCTGCCGACACAAAGTTCATGGCAAGCAATCTGATCGACAGCATTATGGCCGTTTTGTCCGCCACCCCATCGAGCCACACGCTGACACTGCACCGGCAAAAGCACGGCGATACCTGAAGCCCATACCACGCTATAATGCCCGCATGAAGTTTACATTTCTCGGCACGAGCGCAGGTGTTCCCACGCGCAATCGCAATGTCAGCGGCTTCGCTCTGTCGCTGCGCGAAAATCGCAGTTGGTATCTGGTGGATTGCGGCGAAGGCACGCAACATCAGCTATTACGCTGCCATTACAGCCTCGCAAAGCTGCAGGCAATTTTCATCACCCATGTTCACGGTGACCACTGCTACGGATTGCCAGGCCTTCTGGCCAGTGCCAATATGAGCGGCCGCAAGGAGCCCCTGACAATCTGTGCCCCCGACGGGATAGAGCAGTTCGTTTCCGCTGCTCTCAAGTACACCGACGTGAGCACCCTGCGCTACCCACTACATTTTGTTCGCTCAGACAATTGCGCCGCGCAATCGATGAAAGTGTTCAGTGACCACCGACTGAAAGTCACTGCCCACACACTATCTCATCGTGTGCCAAGCTTTGCCTATCGATTCGAAGAAATCCCTCCCAACGCACTCAATCAAAGCGCACTGCGCGCGAAAGGGGTGCCGCGTGGTCCACTCTGGGGCGAATTGCAACACGGCAACTCAGTAAGGCTGGACAATGGCAAGGTGGTCAACCCGGAAGATGTGTGTGAAGCCTCATGGAAACCGCGCGCAATCATGGTGGGTGGCGACAATGACAAACCGGAGTTGCTTGTAAGTGCGCTGAAAAACACCGACCTTCTGGTACATGAGTCTACCTTTACCGAAGACGTACTGGCACGGATTGGCACTCAGTACATGCACAGCACGGCCGCGCAGGTCGCCAAAGCCGCTGCACAGGCGCGAGTTCCCTTTCTGGCACTGACCCACTTTAGCCAGCGCTATCGGGACAAATTGTCAGCCGATACTCGCCACATCGACGAGCTGCGCCAGGAAGCGGCCTGTTACTACTCAGGAGAAATACTGATGGCGCGTGATTGCGATCAGTACACACTGACAAAAGATCGAAAGTTAGCAAAGCTGCCGTCTGAGTGCTAACTGGGGAAGGCGCTAAAACGCGAGGGAAAAACGAAAAAAATAAAACTGCACGTCATAAAAAAGTGATTATGTCGGTCTTTTTCCCCACTGGGAAGTGCTTTCCCCACAATTCCCCAATAAAACAAAAAAACGGATTCTACCTATGCCACGTGGGAATAATATGTGCTAGAACAAAAGCTGACGAGGTGGAAAATCTGCGACGTTTTCTGAAACCTTGTGCAGTTGTTCCGCTCTAAGCCAATGGAGCAGGAACAGATAACGCCGCAACCCCGCTTCGCTTTTCGAATGGCGTTGGCATGGAGGTCCTCATGGCTAGCAACAACGGACACGACGCGTTTATCCAGTCGCTGGAATCGTTCACCGATCAGCATCGCTCCCGACAGTGGGAAGGAACCTTTGCGGATTACCTGGAACAAATAGTTCAGCCTAAACCCACCCTGGCCACTCGCAACAGCCACCAGTACACCTGGGACATGCTGCGCTGGATGCAGGCAAACGAGGAAAGCGGCGAGGGAAAACTCAAACTTTTTTCCCGCGAGCTTTACGGAATTGACCCAGCGCTGCAACGCATCGTTGACTATTTCAAGGCTGCTGCGGCGGGCTCTGAAGTTGGACGCCGTCTTTTGTTGCTGCTCGGCCCACCCTCCGGGGGTAAATCAAGCCTCGTTATTTTGATGAAACGTGGTATGGAGGAATACAGCCATACCGACGACGGGGCGCTTTACGGACTGAAAGGTTCACCGCTGCACGAAAATCCACTGTGCCTTGTTCCTCACACACTGCGCGCAGAATTCCGAGACACCTATGGCGTAGACATTCAGGGCGAGCTATCTCCCTACGCACAATCGATCCTCGAGCAAGAGTACGAGGGCGATTTTATGCGCTATCCGGTGGAAAGAATTTTTCTGTCGGAATCGAAACGAATGGGCGTTGGCACCTACGCGCCACATGACCCGACAACCGCCGACATAGCCGACTTGATCGGTTCTGTCGATCTGGCAAAAGTTTCCGAGTTCGGCGATGAAGGCGATCCACGCGCTTGGTCCTGGTCGGGTGCAGTTTACTCTGCCAGCCGCGGCCTGCTGGAAATGATCGAGATTCTCAAAGTTAAGCGCGAATTTCTTTACCTGTTGCTGACACTCACTCAGGAAAAAAACGTAAAAGTCTCTCGCTTCCCGCTGATCCATGTGGACGAGACCATCATTGCCCACACTAACCTCGCAGAATTTCGAAAATTTCTACAGGAAAAAGAGAACGAAGCGCTGCTCGATCGCATGGTGATTGTGCAGGTTCCTTACACGATGAACTACCGCGAAGAATCGAAAATCTACCGCAAGTTAATTGCGCAGGCCCCGACCTTCCGCAATGTTCATCTCGACCCACACGCACTGCGCCTAGCCGCTCTGTTTGCCGTACTGTCTCGCCTGAAACCGTCGGAACGCGAAGATCTCGACCTTTCGAAAAAAGTACGACTCTACGCCGGCGATGATGTGGAAGGCTTCTCACGCAATGAACTCGAGAAAATTCGCAACGAGTATCCGGACGAAGGCCTGTCCGGAGTATCACCCCGCTTCGTGGTCAACGCGCTTTCTAACGCGATCTCACGCTCAGAAGCCGAAAGCCTAACGAGTATGGAAGTCTTGGTCACGCTTAAAGACTCGATTGAAAGTGACGCCCGAATGGACGCAAAACAGAAACGCGAGTGGGTCGATTTTCTCGTCACAGCGCGTAAGGACTTCTACAATCACTGGGTTAAGGAAGATGTGCACAAAGCGCTGTTTGTCTCTTTCCAGGAAGAAAGCGAAAGTCTGCTCGAAAAGTATCTAGACGAAGTAGAAGCGGCCCTCGACAAACGCGAGGTGAAAGACCCTATCACCAACGAAACTCGCGACCCAGACGAACGGTTCCTGCGTGCGGTTGAAGAAAAGATCAATGTCTCTGACGCCGGCAAGCAGACTTTCCGCCAAGAAGTGGTTCGCAAGGCCATGGTGGCTTACAAAAATGGCGAGAAATTCACACTCGATTCTCATGCTCGCCTGAAAGAGGCGATGGAAAAATACCTTTTCGAAGAGCGTCGCGATGTACTGCGGTTAGTGAGTTCGATTTCACGCCCGGACGATGAAGCGCAGGAAAAAATCGCGGCGGTAGAAGAACGGTTGATCAAGGAATACGGCTACGACAAGCACAGTGCCCGCGAGGCACTCAACTATGTAACAACGCTGCTCTCGCAAGAATAGGCGAGTGCTAACGGCGCGCAAAAGCGCGCCACAAAGGGCCCCGCAGTTGGGCTGGGAGGAGGCATGTTTCTTCAGGATGGTGGTCAGGGAAACAGCCACAGACACTGGTACGATCTCTTTTCGCGCGGCACTCGTGACTGGTTGCGGCACAACGAAAAGGTTAGGGAAGCCGTGCGCGAGCACCTTCCTGAAATGATCGCCAAGTCCGATGTTTTATCCCGACCCGAAAATCGTACGGTTCAAGTTCCCGTCAAGTTTCTGGAGCACTACCGCTTTACTCTTCGAAATAGCGACGAGCAGAGTGGCGCAGGCCAGGGACAGGCCGATGCTGGCGATACTTTACGACAAGCCCAACCGGGTCAGCCCGGCGGGCAAGATCAGGGCGGCGGCGAGGGCGAAGGACAATTCGACTTCGTACTCGAATTTAAAACGGACGATATCCTCGATTGGCTTTGGGAAGAGCTGAAACTCCCCAACCTTCAGCCTAAAGAGGGCAGCAATGTCGACGTAGATGAATACGTGCGCGAGGGCTGGGACAAACGCGGCGCCCGCTCGCGGCTTGATCGACGCCGCACCATGAAAGAAGCGATCAAGCGTCGCACAGCCGTTCCAGACACACCCGTTCCCATTAGCAACGACGATCTGCGCTTCCGTCAGCTGGCACGTAAGCGACAGCCTACGACCAACGCGGTAGTGATATTCCTGCTGGATGTATCCTCCAGTATGGACGAACACTGCCGCAAACTGGCCAAGAGCTTTTTCTTTTGGGCGCTGCAGGGAATCCGACGCCAGTTCAGTCATATTGACACGGTATTCATCGCGCACAGCGTGGAAGCTTTTGAGTTCGAAGAGGAAGAATTTTTCCAGGTAAGCGGCCAGGGGGGCACCAAGTCATCTACCGCGCTGGAACTGGCGGAACAAGTGCTCACAGATCGCTTCGATACATCCCAGTACAACTGTTACCTGTTTTATGCAACAGATGGTGAAAATTTCAGTAATGACCGGGAGCAGTCCGCCGCGAGTCTGGCGCGACTCGCACCACTACTCAACTTCGCGGGCTATGCCGAGGTATCGCACAGTAACACGCGACGCTTAAACACAGAAGTAGGTCGCCTCTGGCAACAACTGGCAGATAACGGCCACCCTTGTGGCAGCTATTCTTTGGCGAGTGACAACGATATCTGGCCGGCAATCAAGGCCTTTTTCACCGATCAGGCTGCGCGACAACAGGTGGACGTATGAGTTCAGACATGAACAGCACCCTGGCCGATACCATTCCCAAAATGGAGGCATTAGCCAAAGATCAGGGGCTTGATTTTTTCCCGGTAGATTTCGAACTGGTACCGCCCAGCTTCATGATGGAAGTAGCCGTCTACGGCCTGCCAGTGCGGATGCCGCATTGGTCTTTTGGGCTGCGCTGGATATACCAGATGATTCAGCACCGGATGGGGCACTCAAAAATATTTGAGGTGGTTTTTCCCGGCAATCCCAACCGCGCTTACTTGGTGAATACCAACAGCTTGCATGAAAACACGTTGGTAGTGGCCCATGTACTGGGCCACGCCGATTTCTCGCGCAACAATATTTCCTTTGCCCGCAGTCAGGAACAGGTTGGCTACCATATCGTTGAACAGGCTGCGGCCCATGCCCACCGCATTGACGAAGTCATCAAAGAATTCGGCGAGCAACGTGTAGAGCAGGTACTCGACTGCGCACTCTCGCTGGAACCGCACATCGACACCCAGCAGCTACTTAATCGAAAAAAATACCCCACCAAACGCAGCACCGAAACCAAACCAGCAGCGGAAGGATTTCACGGCCGCTATGCCGAACTTCCCGGAGAAGAATTCCCCAGCAGCGAACCGCGCACCACGCCATTGCCTGTACCGCCAAAACCGGAAAAAGACCTCCTGTGGTTTATCGCGAACTACGCACCGGAAATGGAGGACTGGGAACGGGATATCTTTCTCGCTGTGCGCAAAGAAGCTTGGTATTTCCAGCCAGTATTTAACTGTCAGATCATGAATGAGGGGTGGGCGAGCTACTGGCATTCGCGCCTGCTGCGCGAAGCAGATTTTCTGCCCTCTTCCATGTATGTCGATTGCATGAAAACCCATTCCGACGTTGTCAGCCCCTATGCCGGCGACCAGCAAGTTGCACTCAAGCTAAACCCTTATCATGTCGGCTACGTGATGTGGGAAAAAATCATCGCCGAGCAAGGGCTCGAGACAGCACGTCGAATCATGGAACAGGAAGACGATTTTGGTTTTATACGCAATCACCTGAGCCGTGAACTGGCCGACGACATGCGGCTGTTCTCGTTTAATGCAAAACGCAATGGTGAAATCAAGGTCGCTGAAAATAGCCTGGACACACTTCACGAGAATATTCTCGCACCAAAGTTCAACTTCGGCGCACCTCGCGTTGTCGTCGACGAACTCAAACCGGACGGTTCTCTTGTGCTGCGCCACGAAAGCGGCATAGACGGCCGGGGGCTCGAGCTGGAGCGCGCGCGCAAAGTGCTGACTTACATCGCAAACATTTGGAAGCGTCCGGTAAAGTTGATCACATTGGATGCGCAGGACCAGGAGGTGTTGATCTCGCCGCCGGAAAATGCTGAGGCCTGAGCCCTGCATTCTGGCTGGCGCGATGTAGACACGCCATTCGCCAATACCGGCGCTCCTTTTATGAGCAATACAAATCTCTCTACCCGCCGCATTTCCTTATACAAACCGATCCAAGACCCAGCGCTTAAAAGCCGACAATCAGCCGCGCGGTAGCTGCGCCTCCAACGCACTGATCAGGAACGGCAACCCCAGCGTTAGCTGATCCCTTCTAACCACCCTATCCAGATCCGAAGCAGCTTCCAGGCGCCGGCGGTCGGCATTTTGCAGGTAAGCATGGGTAAGGGCCGTTAGGGCCTCATCCCCTTGCGCTCCAGCAGATAACGGCCGCAGTGAGGCGTGTAGGCACACAGCACCGATCACAAGCTGAAGCATGGCAAACAGTGCCTCAAGTGCCTGCTCGGTGTTGAAACCGGCAGCGCAGAGCTTGTTTACAAAGGCATCGATAACGGCGTTGGCCTGCCCCCCGAGGCGCAGCGAGCCAAGCAGCGGCACCCAACTGGTCTCCGCGCACAGCGCGGTATACATACCGTTTGCGACGTGTCTCACCCAATCCTGCCATGGCAGATCCTGCGTGGGCAGCACATCGGCGCGCACGATCATTTCTTCCAGCGCTGCCGCTAACAGTTCATCCTTGTTAGCGAAGTGCTTGTACAGGGCCATCGGGCTGACTCCCAGTGCCAGCGCGACCCGACGCATCGTCAACTTATCGACGCCCACCTCGTCAATCACTTCCAGCGCGGCGTCAACAAAGTTCTGAGGGTTCAGCGCAGCTTTGGTCATGCCGATCGACTCCTTCGTTTACATATCAGTGTGACTGACAAGGAAATTAAAAAAACGCAAATTATAACCGCTGTTACGCGCAATGCCCCCTGCACTATGCCGCCTGGCTCGACCTACCTTGCGATACTGCCGCCGGCACGGGGTCGAAGGCAACGGGCAATTTCAGCAAGGTGTGAGCAAACATCGAGGCTAGGAACGGAGCTTCACCGTCCAGCCGCAGGTTCTCGGTACGCTGCAGGAATTCCCGGAGCACAATGCGAATTTCGCTGCGTGCCAATTCGCGGCCTATGCAGGCGTGAATGCCGTGACCAAACGTGAGGTGCTTCTTGCCGTTGCTTCGCTGTAAATCGATGACATCCGGATTTGCAAACACGCGCTCGTCACGGTTTCCCGATGCCCACATTAGGAAGATACGGCTACCCGCGGGCAGTTTGACACCGTGCAGTTCCGTATCGCGTTTGACCCACCGGAAATGCCCCTGAAACGCCGCTTCCAGC
>NZ_JBVBUV010000046.1:0-30758 GCF_057445395.1 Litorivivens sp. | reverse complement strand
ACCCGCGCCTACCTCACTGGCATTGAGGCGCTTGTAAGACTGCCTATTTTGCAGCACCAGCGAGACCTTGAGGCTGGCTTGAATACAGCTGGTTTTATATCTGGCTACCGGGGATCTCCATTGGGCGGTGTGGATCAGGCCTTGTGGAAAGCAGGCAAATATCTCGACAAGCACAACATCAAGTTTCAGCCAGGTGTAAATGAAGACCTCGCGGCTACCGCCGTTTGGGGTAGTCAGCAGACAGGCCTGTTTCCCGGTGCCCGTTACGATGGTGTGTTCGGTATGTGGTATGGCAAGGGGCCAGGCGTCGATCGCAGCATGGATGTGATCAAGCACGCCAACGCTGCGGGTACAGCGAAATTTGGTGGTGTGCTGGCGGTTGCTGGCGATGACCATGCAGCAAAATCTTCAACTTTGCCCCATCAGTCCGAACATATGTTTATGGGCGCCTCCATCCCAGTGTTAGCGCCCGCCAATGTGCAGGAAGTTCTGGATCTGGGCGTTTACGGCTGGGAGTTGTCGCGATACAGCGGCTGCTGGGTAGCGCTGAAAGCCATTACTGAGAATATGGATTCGGCTATTTCTGCCGAAATCGACCCGCATCGAATCAACATTGTGATCCCTGACAGTTTCCAGATGCCACCGGACGGGGTGCACATTCGTCACCCTGATAATCCGTTGGATCAGGAGCGTCGGCTCAACAAGTTCAAGATCTACGCGGCTCGCGAATTTGCACTAGCCAACAACCTCAACTACGTGGCGATCGATAGCCCGAAACCACGGCTGGGTATCATCACCAGCGGTAAAGCCTATCTCGATGTGCTCCAAGCGCTGGAAGACCTAGGTATCGATCAGCGTAAAGCCGCTGATATCGGTTTGCGGGTGTTTAAAGTGGGAATGCCCTGGCCGCTGGAGCCAGTAGCGACCCACCGATTCGCCGATGGTCTCGAGGAAATTCTGGTGGTGGAGGAAAAACGTTCCATCATCGAAGATCAGCTTACCGGCCAGCTTTACAACTGGCCGCTGGATCGTCGTCCGCGGGTTATTGGGGAGTTTGACGAAGAAGGGCGTGATCTGCTGCCTAACTTGAGCGAGTTGACGCCCGCTATGGTGGCGCGCGCGATTGCTTCGCGCATTCGTCGCTTTTATCAAAGTGAGGAGATGGAAAAGCGCCTTGGGTTTTATAATCAGAAAGAGCAGTCGCTGGCCAGCAAGCGCAACAAAATTGCACGTGTCCCCCATTATTGCTCCGGGTGCCCACATAATACGTCTACACAGGTGCCGGAAGGTAGTCAGGCTCTCGGAGGTATCGGCTGCCACTACATGAGCACCTTTATGGAAAGCCGCCCCGCCAAAACCTTCACCCAGATGGGCGGCGAAGGCGTGACCTGGGTGGGGCAGGCTGCATTTACCGACAACAAGCACGTTTTCCAGAATCTCGGTGACGGTACCTATTTCCATTCGGGTCTGCTGGCTATCCGGCAGGCAATCGCTTCCGGTGTGAACATTACTTACAAAATCCTCTATAACGATGCCGTTGCCATGACGGGTGGTCAGCCGGTGGATGGCTCGCTTAGTGTCGAGCAGATCATTCTGCAATTGCGGGGGGAGGGCGTTAAACGCATTGCAGTGGTGTCTGATTACCCCGAGAAATTCCGCTTTGCTCTTGACGATGGACTGAGTCTGGATCACCGCGATGATCTGATGCGTATCCAGAAAGAACTGCGTGAAGTGCCGGGCACCAGCATTTTGATTTATGAGCAGACCTGTGCGGCTGAAAAGCGCCGTCGTCGTAAGAAGGGACAACTGGAAGACCCAAACCGCAGAGTTTTTATCAACCCGGCCGTGTGTGAAGGCTGTGGTGACTGCGGCAAGAAATCCAACTGTCTATCTGTAATTCCCAAGGAGACCGAGCTCGGCCGCAAGCGTCAGATCGATCAGAGCGCGTGTAACAAGGACTATTCCTGTGTCGCAGGTTTTTGCCCGAGTTTTGTGTCGGTGATTGGGGGTCAGCTCAAGAAAAGCAAGGCCGCTGAAAAAGCCGACGGTTTTGTGGATTTGCCCGAGCCGACACATCCCGAACTCCACCAGCCTTGGAATATTGTTGTGACTGGTGTCGGCGGTACCGGCGTTCTTACGGTTACGGCGGTGTTGGCAATGGCTGCCCACATTGAAGGCAAGGGTTGCGCCACAATGAATCAGACCGGATTGGCGCAAAAATTCGGTCCTGTGGTGAGCCACTTACGTGTGGCAAAAAGGCAAGAGGATATCAATGCCGTGCGTATACCTGCCGGTGATGCCGACTTGCTGATTGGCTGCGACCTGGTGGTGAGCACCAACGATGAAGCCATCGCCAAGGTGAATGTTGAGCGCTCTTATGCTGTGATCAATGAGACCGAAGCGCCGACCGCCGAGTTTGTCTACAACCCCGATGCACAATTCCCCATGGCCTCTATGAAGCAAATCCTGCGGGAAGAAATTGGCGAGGACAAAGTCGATTTTATCGAGGGCACAGATATAGCCACGCACCTGCTGGGTGATGCTGTGGCAACGAACTTCTTCATGCTCGGTTACGCCTATCAGAAGGGCTACATACCGGTGAGTGGTGAAGCGATTGAAGAGGCCATTGCTTTGAATGGCGTGGCTGTGGAATTCAACAAGCAGGCTTTTCTCTGGGGTCGGCGCAGTGTTGTTGATATTCATGCGGTGAAAAAGATTGCTGGAGTGGGTGAAAAACACTGGGCTCCGCTGGAAACACTGGATGAAATTGTTGACTATCGCGCGCAGCACTTGCGTAAGTATCAAGACGAAAACTATGCGGAACGCTACCGCCAGCAGGTTGCACAGGTTAAAGATGCCGAAGCTGCATTGAATGCAGACACCGACTATGCATTGAGCAAGGCGGTGGCGAAATCACTACACAAGCTGATGTCTTACAAAGACGAATACGAAGTTGCGCGCTTGTTTAGCGATGGCAACTTTATGAAGGAGCTGAACGACACCTTCGAAGGTGATTTCAAACTACAGTTTCATATGGCGCCACCGTTGCTATCCAAAATAGACCCAGACACCGGGCATCCGCGCAAGCGTACCTTTGGCTCCTGGATGATGCCGATGTTTCGAATTCTAGCCAGGCTCAAAACGCTGCGGGGTACCCGCTGGGATATCTTTGGTTACAGCGCGGAGCGTCGCCAAGAGCGCGCCACACTAAAAACGTTTGAGAATGAGCTGGCTGAGCTGCTACCACATCTTACGCCTGAAAATCTTCCGCTTGCCGTCGAGCTGGTGGAAACCGTGGAGTCCATACGTGGTTTTGGACATGTGAAGGACGCCGCGCTTGAGCAAGCAAACATACGTCGGGCTCAGTTGCGAAAGCGCCTGCGTGGTGACGACGTGGTTCAGGTTATTGAAGTTGAATCGGCGGCCTGAACAGGTCGCTAACTGTAGTCGATAGTCGCATTGGGTGCTTTGCCTGGTTCCCTATCGGTAGTATTGGGAGTTTGTCATGTCAGTGTTTGATTCCGCTTTTTATGACCAGCATGAGTTGGTCGCGTTTCACAGCGATAAGGCCAGCGGTCTCCGGGCGATTGTCGCGGTGCACAATACCAACCTTGGGCCCGCCGTTGGCGGCTGCCGCATGTTTCCCTATGCCAGTGATAGCGCGGCTCTGGATGATGTTCTACGGCTGTCGCGCGGCATGACCTATAAGTCGGCACTTGCAGGCTTGCCCCTTGGTGGCGGCAAGTCGGTCATTATTGGCGATTCCCACACCGAGAAATCGCGAGAATTATTGCTGGCCATGGGCGAGTTTATCGACAGCCTTGGCGGTCGTTACGTCACCGCTGAGGACTCAGGAACCAGTGTTGCCGATATGCATATTATGCGCGAGCGTACACAACATGTATCTGGTATCACAACTAAGCAGCGTTTTGGTGGTGATCCATCGCCCTACACAGCCTATGGTGTTTACTGTGGTATTCGAGCGGCACTTCGCTATCAACGAGGTACCGATGCTTTAAAAGGTCTGCGGTTTGCCGTGCAGGGCGCAGGCGCCGTGGGTCGGCATTTGATTGAGCGTCTGATTCGCAACGGCGCCGACGTGGTGGTGGCGGATATTGATGCGGAAAACCTCAAGCGAGCGCAAGCCTTAGGTGCCCGCCTTGTCTCTCCGGAGCAGATACTCACCACGCGCGCCGATGTATTTGTGCCCTGCGCGATGGGAGCGGTGTTGAACGACAAAACAGTCGGTGAATTGAACGTGGATATCGTTGCCGGCGCGGCTAATAACCAGCTGGCCGCGCCAGAGCAGGGCGATAGTTTACGCCAGCGCGGCGTACTGTACGCGCCGGATTTTGTGATTAACGCTGGCGGTATAATCGATGTGTTTTATCAGCAGCAGGGCAAAAGCGGTGAGCAGAGTGAGAAGCACGTTGAGCGTATTGGCGACGTTTTGACGCAGATATTTCAGCGCTCAGAAACAGAGGCACTGTCTACCCATGCGGTGGCGGAACAGATGGCCGAAGCCATCTTCCAATCAGCTGACAAGCACCATTTTAAAGCCAGTGCGTGAGTGATTCGCTTGGGGGTAGGCTCCTGTGAATTGGCGTAGTTGGTTAAATCGCGCAGCCGGTCAGGGCCGGTTGCGCCCGTACTGATCATGGCTTGAGACCCACTCGTCCGAGACAATGGCTGCCGCCAGCGAAAGGTCGCCAGCTAACACGGTTGCGCCGACAATTTCCGCGAGTTTTTTCGCTTTCCCCTTGCCGTAGCAACCTAGCATCTCCAGGCATTCGCGTTGTGTTGATAATCCGGTACCGCCGCCGTAGGAGGCGCAGATTACCGACGGCAGAGTAACTGAATAATACAGGTCGCCATTGTCTGTCAGTTCCATAAACGCGATGCCTGTGTGGGATTCCACTACATTGGCCTCGTCTTGGCCGGTTGCTATAAACAGCGAAGCAATGCCATTGGCAGAGTGAGGGCCGTTGTAGGCCGAACCCGCCAATAGACTGCCCAGGATGGTGCGCTGTCGCAATTTGACCATTTTTGCGGGGTCGGCACGCATTGTATTAAGAAGAATATCTTTCTTGATTACCGCTTCTGCAACGACACGTTTTCCACGCGGATGAAGCAGGTTCATGTGGGAATGCTTTTTGTCGGTTTCAATGCCGCCCGACAGCGAGAAATTGGTGAAGGCGCCATCGTAGTTTTTCAGAATCCACTGGCAGGCGATGTGTGTCGCTTTGCCTGTCATATTCTGACCAGCAGCATCACCGGTGGTGTAGTTAAAGCGGGTGAAGAGTTTATTGGCGATAACCCATTTCTGTATGTGTTGTAATTTGGCCACCGAACTACTGCTTTCCGCCTGTTGCTTGATATCGTCATAGCGCTCGTCGAGCCAACGGGAGAAGGCGATGGCTTCGCGCGCGGTGGCAAATTCAAACAGCGGTGCACGTTGCATAAACTCGTCTACCACACTCACCGACACGCCGCCGGATTCACTGACCACACGCATGCCGCGTGAATAAGAGGCGACCAGTGTGCCCTCGGTGGTGGCCAGAGGAATATAGAACTCGCCTTTGGCGTGTTCACCATTGATCAGAAATGGCCCGGCGACTCCCACCGGCATCTGCACCACGCCGATAAAGTTTTCGGTATTGCCGCTCAGGGATTCCGGGGGCAGAGAGTAGTGGCTGGTGTGTGAGAGATTGGCGCCGGTTTTGCGCTGGAGGAATTCGCGCCGCTGGCGGGCGGCTTCTTCGCTGTAATCCTTGTCTTTGAGGCGGGGAATTTTGCGGTCGTCAGTCATGGCAGTGTTCCTTGTGTTCGTAGCACACTTGTACGGCTTCATCGGCGCGCTTGCAAGTTGTGAAATTCATTCCGGTTATAGCCACTACCGGCTTTGGCGCCTTGAGCGGTGTGCGATGCGGGCGTAGACTGCGCTCGCGTTACCGATTGAGGGCAGGGGCATGGAGCAATCCGGACAGAAACCAAGGATCGTGGTAATCGGTGGAGGTGCAGGGGGACTGCCGCTGGTTACGCGGCTGGGCCGGCGCTTGGGCAAACGCGGCAAGGCTACGGTTACGCTGGTAGACGGCAGTGGCAGTCATATCTGGAAGCCGCGCTTTCACGAAGTGGCGACCGGCGCTATTGATGCGGATCTGGATGCAGTGAACTACCTCGCCCATGCCCGCCAGAATTATTATCGTTTTGCCCGCGGCTGGCTGAGTGCCGTGGACCGCGACGCTAAACAAGTGGTGCTGGCACCGGTGACCGACGACCAGGGTGAAGAGGTTTTGCCGGAGCGCCGGCTGAACTACGATTACCTGGTGCTGGCCATTGGCAGTCTGGGCAATGATTTCAATACCGAAGGTGTGCGCGATCACTGTTTGTTCCTCGACAGTCGCCCGCAGGCGGATCTGTTTCACGAACGTTTCCTCAATCACTGCGAACGCGCTAATTTCAGCGATACACCCGTCACTGTCGCTATTGTTGGTGGCGGTGCCACAGGCGTGGAACTGGCTGCCGAAATTCACCATGCCATTGCGGTACTCAAACTCTACGGTCACGAACAACTCGATCGCAGCAAACTGCATGTGCATCTGATCGAAGCGGCGCCGCGCCTGTTACCGGCGCTGCAGGAAAAGCTGGCACTTTCTGCTGAAGAAGAATTGAAAAAACTTGGCGTGCAGGTGCATACCAATACCTTGGTGCAGCGTGCAGAGGCAGATGCCTTTTTGACCAAGGACGGTGAACGCATAGAATCCCATCTGTTGGTATGGGCTGCGGGTATCAAGGCGCCGGAAATTCTCGGCACTCTAGGGTTGGAAACGAACCGCATCAATCAGTTAGTGGTGAATGACGCCTTGCTGACGGAAGAGCCATCTATCTTCGCGATAGGAGATTGCTGTGCCTGCGCCATGGATGACGGCAAGAATGTTCCGCCACGCGCCCAATCCGCCCAGCAGATGGCATTGCACACGGCTGCCAATATCGAGCGCCTGCTGCGCGGTGAAGCGGTAAAACCTTTCCGCTATCGCGATCACGGCTCGCTGGTGTCTCTCTCCAAATATTCTGCACTGGGGAACCTGATGGGTAACCTGCGCGGCGGATCGATTTTTGTGGAAGGCTGGTTGGCGCGGTTTATGTATATCGGGTTATACCGGTTTCATCAGGCGGCGCTATATGGCTGGATGCGAACGTTGATGTTGTTGCTGGCGGGGCGGTTTAATCGGCTGCTGAGACCACGTCTCAAACTGCATTGAATTAGCCCGCCATTGCGGCTTGGTTCCAAGCCAATTGCAGTTTGGTCGATTCAGCTTTTGCAGTTTGCTTCACAATAAATGCAATTGGGAGCCAGCGCAGTCTGTGCTTTTTTACGTCGCGCCAACACTTCACCAGCCGGGTGCCTTCGCCGTGTGGGTGGAGCAGCCAATCCTCAACCATACTGAAGAAGGCTGCGTGTTTAATCGCTTCCGGGGAAAAAGGCGGTTTGAGTCCCCTTGCCGTGGTTACCTTGAGGACGACTTTCAGCGGACCGTTGTCGGCCGGCGTCACAGGCAGCGACTCCAGCAGTGATATCCCCGCTTTACCCTGACAGTAAAAACTCTCGCCGGGTTTGAACACACCACATGTGGTGCCCTGAGGGTAGTAATCCATGATGCGCTCGGGTGTCACAATGAAAGCTTTCACCTGCGACGGCGGTGCGTTAAGCAGAATCTCTTCCTGATGTACAAGCATGGTCGTGCTCTCTGCGCCTTCTGGATCCGGGGGCATCAGCCCCCGGCACATAAGCCGCTGTAACTAATCGCGACGTGGACCGCCTCCGGTACCTGGCCAGCGTGAACCGGAGATGGTGTCTGCAAACGGCATGAAACCTTCCGGGTCGAGCTTGCCTGCCAGCTTGATTTCACGATCCAGAAACACTGGCCACCACAGATGGGCCGATACCTGTTCGCGCATGGGCAGGCGGCTGGCCAGCGGGTCCCAGGGGCTGTCGCGCAGTATCAGTTCGCCTTCCACTTCTTCACGCCAGGCGGTGCCGTATTTGCTGCGCACGTGTACCACGTGGGGCGGGAAATCGTAACCGGCAGCCGGGTCTGGCATAACGCCGGCAGCGCGGGAGACCTTGATCCACCACTCGTGCTGTTCAAAATCGTCCTGCGGTACATTTTCGCCCTTGGATTCGCCCTTGAATTCGACAAAGGTGTAGCCCTGATGAGTGCAGCGCGCTGACACCTGCGGCCCCAAACGGAAATACTCAGTGGTGCAGGGATATTTGGGCTGACCGTTGGTTTCCTGGCTGACAAAAATTGCCGATTCCTGATCGATGCCGTAGCCCAGCGTGTATTCCCCGGCGATGCCGTTGTAGTCGGCGTTTACGGTGGTCACGATGCCGTACTCGGGTTCATCGGGTACCGGGAAATTGTAAATGGTCAGATTGACGTGTGGGTCGGCACCGGGCTCGATGCCCGGCGGCAGCAACTCGGCGATTTTTTCCGGGTCGGTACGATACACAATTTTCAGCATCGGCCAGTTGACGATATCACCGGGGTTGCCTTGAGGCGCATTGCTCATCGTGATTTTCCTCTTATGTGCTAGACGAGTGTGTTGGGTCAAACGTTGGTTTGGGCCTGTTCGATGTAGAACTGGCGCACCCATTTTCGAAACAGCACCAGCGTTTTGTCTTCGCGACAGAACACCGGCTTTTGCTTGTGTACCTTGTTGGCCCAGATCGGGTAGTCCTGGCTGATGCCGTTGATAATGCCGTTCATTACCTCATCGCCGGCGAGGTCTTCAATCTCCTTGCGTACGCTCAGGGTCCAGCGCAGCAGGGTCTTGTGGCGATCAATGGGCTGGGCGCTGTTGTACACCACCATTTCCGCTTCGGGGCCGTAGGAGGTGCGCACAATCGCCAGCCCCGGCTGAAACATGGTGGCGTGCAGCTTGTGGGGAATCTGGGCGTTGGAATTGTCGGCGCGCAGGTGCAGGGTGCGACCGTCTTCGTCGACGGTGACCTCGGACGGCGGGGTGTCTGTCTGTTTGTGCACGTACTTGAAATGCTCCGGGTCGCAGGAGTTTTCGGCGATGTCCTGAATGTGCGCGGGCACCTCAAACTCGGCGTAGCGCGGTGGAGTCCACAGGTTGTTGTCCAGCTCGGTCAGCTCCGGAATCTCGTACTGGGGCGCGCTGTTTTCGGGATGAAACCAGATGTAGATCTCGCCGTTTTTTTCCTCGGTTGGCCAGGTGCGAATGCGGGCGCGCTCGGGAATTTCGTCGCAGTAGGGAATTTCCACACACTTGCCCGTGGTGTCGTAGCGCCAGCCGTGAAAGGGGCAGCGCAGGCTTTCGCCCACCACCCGGCCTTCCACGCCGAGATGGGCGCCAAGATGAGGGCAGAAGGCGTCCTGTAGAACCGGCACGCCGCTGCGGGTGCGGTACAAAGCCATCTCCCGGTCAAAGGCGTGAACCCGTTTTACCTCGCCCACCTGTAATTCGTGGCTGCGGGCCACCGAGTACCAGCCCATGGGAAATTCCGGGGTGGTGTTGGTGAGCATTTCGCAGGCTTCAATAATCTGGCCCATGACTGGTCTCCGTGTTGTGCGGTTTTTTATTGGCTGAATGAGCTTCACCCGGTATAGCACATCGCCGTAAACGGGGTGGCCCTTCTGTGGAAAGTTACACACATGTGTACATATGACCTGATATCGCGCGCCGATATTCTTACGGAATTTTCATGGGCGGCTGGAGGTGCTTTGAGTGCTTACAGGGTGCTGGCCAGACGGTGCCCGTCGTAGGTTGCCTTTACAATCAGACCCAGGCCAGAAGCGTCTCCGGCCAGATGGCAACGGAAGCCGGCGGCTTTCAAAGTATCGTAAAGCGCCGGGTTGGCCACCGGCTGGCCTGCCACCAGCACGCTATCGGCAGCGACCACACGCTGGTCGCCCCCGGCGAGCTGCAGTTCCACGCCCTGCTCGGTGATGCGGCTGATAGCACAGTGGGTATTGAGCGACACGCCCAGCGTTTCCAGCCGTTTTTCGTGTTCCAGCCGGCGCTTGGGGCCAATCTCCGGGGCGATTACCGGGCCAGCTTCCAGCACACTGACGACCCGTCCGCGTTTGGCGAGAAATTCCGCCACTTCAATGGCCGCCAGATCGCCGCCAACAATGACAACCCGACGCCCAAAGGGCAGCCAGGTATCCGCTGCGGCGCGCAGGCGCGCCGGGGTCAGGTGCCGGTCAATCAGCGCGCCGGCACAGGCCAGCCCCAGTTTTGCCAGCAGCGGTAAACAGTTTTTGTTTTCCGGCGCGGCGCCGCTGACCAGCGCCCGTAAATCCCGGCCGGTGACAACCTGGGGCAGGTCGATACCGGGAAGGGTGGGCAAATCGAGCTGCGCGCCGGTGGCCACAATCACCTCATCGGGCGCGAGTTCTTTCAGACGCTCAACACTAGCCTCTACACCTAACCGAAGGCTAACTGGCAGGCGCCGCATCTCGGCTTTCAGGAAGTTAAGAAAGCGCTCGTTGTCTCGGTGTACGGTAGCCGCCAGAGTCAGTGAGCCACCCAGGCGGCGACTTTTTTCCAGCAGGGTAATGCGATGCCCGCGCTCGCAGGCCACCCGTGCCGCTTCCATGCCCGCCGGACCGGCGCCGATAACCACCACATGTTTCTGCTGTGCAGCCGGTGCATAGTTCAGATGTTGCTCGCGACCCGTGGCCGGGTTTACCGCGCAATTCATTCGCGCGTCCATGGGCCAGAGAAACATGGAGTCGATACAGTTCTGGCAGGAAATGCAGCGTCGAATCTCTTCGAGCTTGCCGGCCGCGACTTTGTTGGGCAGCTGCGGGTCGGCGAGCAAGGGTCGTCCCATCACAATCATGTCGGCGCGCTTGTCCTGCAGGGTCTGTTCTGCAAACTCCGGGTCGAGAAACCGTCCCACCACCATTACCGGCACGTCCACCACACGTTTGATGGCTTCGGCGGCAGGCAGGTTATAGCCGTCAGGATATTCCGGGCCGCAGATCATCTGCGACACCATGGGATCGCTCACGCCGCCGCTGACATGAAAGGCATCCACCCCGGCGTCTACCAGCAGCGGCGCAATGGCGGCGGTATCGGCGGCATCGCGGCCGCCGGGAATTCGCTCAAAGCCGGAAATGCGCAGGGTGATGGGGAAGTCAGTTCCAGCCACCGCCTTGGTCCGCTGCAGCACGCGCACCAGCAGGCGGGTACGGTTTTCCGGTGTGTCGGTGCCGTAGGCATCCATGCGCTTGTTTTTCAGCGGCGACAAAAACGTACCCAGTAACATGTAGCAGTGGGCGGCGTGTAATTCGATACCGTCGTAGCCGGCCTCGCGAGCCCGTCGAGCTGTTTGTGCATAGGCTTCGACAATGCCGTCGAGTTCGGCAATGTCCAGCTCCCGCGCCGGCAGGCCAGTGCAGGCGCCGGTGGTGGCGCTGGGGGCAACCGGCATTTCACCAAAATAAAAGCCGCTCATGGATTCTGGGCCAGGGTGCGTAATCTGGGGCTGAATTTTTACATCGTACTGATGCAGTGCATCGGTGAGTTTACGGTGGGCGGGAATAAACTCGTCGCTGCCGAGCGTGAGCGACTGAGGCTGGTACTTCTGTTTTACATCAACCGTGCAGACCTCAACCGTAATTAGCCCCACGCCTCCCTTGGCGCGCTCGAGCAGAAACGCAATCAAACGATCAGACGGGGTTTGATCCTCGTTGCCATAGTTGGTTGTCATTGGCGCCATGACCATACGGTTCTTGAGGCGCATAGTGCCTATTGATAGGGGTTCGAGTAGTTTCATTGGCGTCACTGTCGTTGTTGTTATTGTGCTCTGGCGGCATTGGAATGTTAGCGCAGCAGCATAGGCAGGAGCATACTCCAATCGTGGGATTATTCGCTTTCCAATACGGCCAGCACACTGCTGCACAGTGTGTCGATTAAGGGTTTGTTTAATCTGGCGCTGGTTGTACTGAAGTGTGCGGCAAGAGCGTGAAACACCATTGAGCGTATCAGAAGCACTTTAAAATCCCGACGTTTCTTACTGGCTGCCGGAATCGCTTTGAGCATCATGGCCATCAGTTGGCGAACTTCGGGATAGCGCTCAGCCCGGGCGAGCGCCAGCGACGTGAATTCCGGTGAGGTCATGATCTGGGCATTGATCAGTAGAAAAGCCTGTGTATTGGGGGTGGCGTCCACGTGCTGGGCCACTGGCAATACATAGGCTTCGACGAGATCTTTAAGCGTGGGTTCAACGCGGGCAATCAGGGCATCAACCAGAGGTTTGCGTCGCCGCGAAATCTGATCGCCATGTTTGTCGAGCACAGCGTTGATCAACCCGGACTTATCGCCAAAGTGGTATTGCAGGGCACCGCGATTTTTCTGTTGCGCACTGCGGGCGATATCCAGCAGCGTCACATTGTCGATGCCGTGTTCGGCAAACAGGCGTTCGGCGGCATCGACAATGCGCTGTCGGGTCAGGCGTGTGTCTTTACGCAATGTTGTGGTTCTTGCTGGTAAGTTGCTAAGAGGTGGATAGTAGCACAACCTGGCATTCTTAAAATAATACTTCAGTATTATGTTATTGAATTGTCCGCGCACCGGGATTATAGTCAGGACGATGCTCGATTCTCTGCGAGGTTTACTCAGGGGGTCACTCAGGAACTAGCTCAAAAGCCCTTGCAAAAGCACTCACGAAAACTCTAATGATAGCGCTAACAAGAGGAGCGTCCATGAACACTATGCCGCTGGTACGGATACATGCGCCGAATGATATACGCATTGATCAGGCCGAGCGTCCCGAGGCTGGCGCTGAAGATGTTCTGATTCGTATTGAGCGTTGTGGAATTTGTGGCTCTGATCTCAGTTACGCAAAAATCGGTGGTATCCCTGGTGCTGTTAGCCCGTTTGCGTTGGGTCACGAATTTTCGGGCGTGGTTGAAACGGTTGGCGCCAAGGTGGACTGTGTTGTTCCTGGCGACCGCGTGCTGGTGAACCCAATGTGGGGCGGGAACGCCATCGGTGCTTCTGGCGTCGAGGGGGCATTTGCCCCTTACGTTGTTTACAAAAACGCTGTAAAGCATCCTGAAGGTTTATTGAAAATGCCTGACGATATGGATTTTGACGTCGGCGCATTGGTTGAACCTTTGTCGGTGGGAATGCACGCGGCGAATCAATCGAAGATCCAGGCGGGAGACAAAGTAGTGGTTTTTGGCGCCGGGCCAGTGGGTTTGGCGGCGGCAATCGCAGCCCGTTATCGTGGTGCAAGCCAGGTCGCCGTGGTCGATCTTTCTGCAGCGCGTCTAACCGTAGCCAGCACATTGGGAATGGAAACATTCAAGGCCGACGCGGGTAGCTTGAGCGGCTGGCTGCAGGAGGTGCACGGCACGGTACACAATAACCCAATACTTGGACCGCAACCTGGTACGGATGTATACATCGAGGCAACCGGCGTGGGGTCAGTATTTCAGCAGATCTGTGAAACGGCCCGCAAGGGAGCGCGCGTGACGGTAGTTGGTGTTCATTTCGCGCCAGTTGAGCTGAACATGATCAACTTCTTGATGCGTGAACTGGTTATTACGTCGGCATGTGAATATCCGGAGGAATTCCCCCAGGTTATGGAAATGCTCAGCTCCGGCAAGGTGGACGTACGGCCGCTGATCAGTCACCACTTTCCGCTATCGCAATTTAATGAAGCCTTTGCTCAGGCTCAGCGCCAGAGTGAAGCCGTCAAAGTGCTGGTGGATTGCCAGTCATAATCGTGAGTGTAAGTATGCGTGAACCTCTTTACAAAACGCGTCGCGTAGCGCCCGAGGCGGCTGGCTTTAACGAACGCTGTAGCCGCGTCAATGATTTCATCGTGATGACAGAAGCCTGTTCCAATGTTTATCTGATTGAAACACCCGAAGGCGGCATTCTGATCAACAGCGGCATGGGTTTTGAGGCGCCGGTGATTCATCACAATCTTAAAAGATTTTCCAATGTGCCCGTGAAATACCTGATCACGACTCAGGGCCATGTGGATCATGTGGGGGGAGTGCAGTACTTTCGCGACCAATATCCGGGTTTGCGCTATATCGCTACAGCTGAAAACGAAGAACACCAGAATTACGACGCGCGGTTGCAGCCATTTCGCGGCGCGCGATCGGCTTTTCGTTTTCAGGATGATTTCATTCAGGTGTTTACAAAGTACGCGCAGGCAGGCTACACCGACATCAACGCTCAGGATCGGCCTACCCCGGATATCACGTTCGAACAGCGCCATGAATTTAGTCTTGGTGGACTCGAGCTTGTGTTGCTGGCCGTGCCGGGCGCTGAAACCAATGACTCGCTGATTGTCTGGCTGCCACAGCACGACACGATTTTTACCGGCAATCTTTTCGGGTGTGCTTTCGGTCACTTTCCTAATCTTGTCACCATTCGCGGCGATCGCTACCGCGATGCACTGACCTGTGCTGCCGCGGCGCAGACAGTGATGGACTTAAAGCCGCAACGCTTACTGTACGGTCACCACGAACCCATTGATGGCGCTGACATTATCAAGGCGGAGTTGACCGCATACCGCGATGCTGTGGTGTATGTACACGACGAAGTGGTTAAGGGCATGAATGCAGGCAAGGATCTGCACACCCTGCAGCAGGAAATCACCCTGCCACCGCAGTGCGAGGTAGGGCAGGGCTACGGCAAAGTAAGCTGGGGCGTGCGCGCCATCTGGGAAAACTATGCCGGGTGGTTTAAACATGAGTCGACAACTGAGCTTTACAGTGTGCCGCAAAAATCCGTGCACACAGAGCTGGTAAGGTTGGCAGGCGCTCAGCAACTGATTGCCAGTGCTCGGGAAAAGCGTGACGCGGGCAGGCTGGAAGAGGCCCTGCATCTGCTCGATATTGTGCTTAGCGCCGAGCCGGAAAATGCCGAAGCGAAATTACTGTCAGTGCAGGTGCACCAGACGTTATTGGCGGACGCCGCAGACTTTGCCCATACCGGAAACTTCTGGCTTACCGGATGGTTGGAAAACCAGATCAAACTATTACAAGGCGGCGAGACCGCGCCACTCTCGTTCAAGTAGGAACCTAATCGTGGGTGATATTCGAATTACCGATTTGGCCGAGCCGGTATTGACCGATCAGCAGCAGGCTATTTTGGATTTTGGCGAAACGCTGAGTACGGATTTTGATCCGGAGTCGATTCTAGCGGAAGCATGCTCAACGTTAGGGCTAAAAGACTTCGGTCCCGCTGAATTTCGTGAGCGTCTTGATCTACTCTGTGACGAGTGGGGTAACGACGAGGGGCTGACGGGTATAGGCCGCTTCAATTTGCGCAACAAATTACTCACCTTCGCCAAAAGCCGACTGCTGATTCAGGATCTCCTCAAGCGCCACCCGGAAATTTACGCTGAAGAAATCAGCGAGCCGATTATCGTGGTTGGGCTGCCGCGCACCGGCACCACCCACATGTTGAATTTGCTTGCAGCCGATTCCCGCCTGCGTTCTCTACCGCTGTGGGAGTCTTACGAGCCGGTACCGGTTCCGGGTGAAGCCACGCTCCCCGACGGTACCGACCCGCGTTACCAACGTTGCGCCGATAGCTGGCAGGCCATGCAGAGCACCACACCGTTGATTGCTGCCATGCATCCAATGAATCCGGATCACATTCACGAAGAGCTGGAGCTGCAGGGGCCGGATTTCGGCTCGTATAATTTTGAATGGTTGGCGCATTCGCCGCGCTGGCGTGATCACTATTATGCGACCGATCAGACGCCGCGTTACGCCTACATGAAAACGGTGCTCAAGTTGCTGCAATGGCAGGACAAACAGCGATTGGGCTCGTCGTATCAAACAAAGCGCTGGGTGCTGAAGTGTCCACAGCACCTTGAACAGTTGCCGGTGCTGATGAATACCCTCCCCGACGCTACAGTCGTGGTTACTCATCGCGATCCGGTCGCGGTGATTCAGTCAACCATTACCATGCTGGCCTATGGGCAGCGCATGGGCCGCAAGAAGGTGTTAATACAAGAGCTGGCCGATTACTGGAGCGAGCGTGTAGAGCACCTATTGCAGCGTTGCGTTGAAGACCGTCATCTTCTTGCCGAGAACAAAAGCATCGATTCACCTTTTCATGAATTTATGGCTGACGATATGGGGATGGTCGAAAAAATTTATGAGAAGGCGGGACTTGAACTGACCGACAAAGCACGTGCTCAAATGCGGTCTTATATCGATGCGCATCCGCGCGGCAAACATGGCAGCGTGATATACAACTTGCGCGAAGATTTTGGTATCGACCCCAACGGGCTGCGTGAACGGTTCCAGTTTTATTTTGAAAAATTTCCCGTGCGTGTGGAAGCTAGATAGTAATGCAGCCCGCCGCGATCATTGAAAATGCCGGAATGAGGATAAGCGTGTGATAAACGGAACGGCAACCTACGATTTCAGTGGAGCCAGTGTGCTGGTCACCTGCGGCAAGTCCGGGATCGGCCTGGCAACTGCCCTCTCCTTTGCCGATGCTGGCGCACAGGTAACAGTCACTGGCACTCGCGCCAGCATCAATGATTATGACGAGGACCTGAGACACTTCAGTTATCGCCAATTGCGGGTTACCGACACCGACGAAATTAAGGAGGTTGCTGCCAGTCTTAGTGCCTTGGATGTACTGGTTAATAATGCGGGCAATGTTAAATTCGCCGGCGAAGATGAAGCGATCGATGTGTTTGAAGAAATGGTGCGGGTCCACCTGCTGTCCGGTCACCATATGACGCAGGCGTGCCTGGACAAACTCAGTGAAAGTAAGCTCCCCGGCGGTGCAAGTGTGGTTGGTATGGCATCGCTGACATCTTTTATGGCCAATACGTTTGTGCCGGGCTATGGCGCCGGTAAGGCGGGCATGGTTCAGCTTGCGCGCACTCAGGCCTCTCTGTATTCCGATCGCGGCATTCGGTTTAACTGTGTGGCCGCAGGCAACATTGCGACGCGCATGACGGCGCCGGTGGCGGATATGCCGGAGTTCAGTGCAGACATGCTTAAGCGAACCTCGATGAAGCGCTGGGGCCGACCTAAGGAAATCGCAGACGCTGTACTGTTTTTATCGTCTGATCGTGCGACATTTATTACCGGAGAAACGCTGCTGGTGGATGGCGGCTATCTTTACAACCAATAGTCGCCGAGTGGGGCGTGAGATCAACGCTGCTATTTCTTTTTCGGTTTCTGCTTCTGCTCGCCCGCCATGGCATGGGAACCACGAATAATCATACGCACCATGATGGCGGTTTCGTCGATCAGAACTTTTCGCGCATCGGGACTCAATTTGTCGGCAGACGCTCCCATCGTAAACACCAAACGCGTTATCGCCTTGGCGACAAGCGCTGGCTCATGCATGGGTAAGCCAAAACGCTCGCCGCGCATCATCAGTTCATCACAGAGCTCCTGTTCAAAATAGGTAAGCTCTCGCTCCACGGCTTCACGAAAGGCATCTGACCCCAGCGACATTTCCCGTGACAGAATCTGTAGGTAGCGGCTGTCATCGTCGAGAGCCTCCATAAAGACCTCAACAGACGTGCGCACTCCCCCCTGCTTGCCCTCCAGTCGTTGTCTGGCTTCACGGATCATGCCGCGCAAGCCGCGACCGGCCTGGTCGATCAGCGCCACGGCGAGCTCATCCACATCACGGAAATGCCGATAGAAGCTGTTTGGTGCGATATTTGCCGCGCGGGCAATTTCACGCAGGCTCAGGCTGGAGACGCTGCGGTTTCCATCCAGCAGGCTTACCGCAGCCTGCATCAGTTCGTGCTCGCCGATCGGAGGTTTGCGGCCGGGTTTTTCATGATCGTTAGTGTTGCTGGCTTTGCGAGAGCGTATCGCCATAAAAGTGGCCTGATCCTGCTGTGAATAGTGGGTGTTGGGTCGGTCATGCTACTGCAGGGCCCAGAGGCTGTAAACACGGGTGTATATACAATTGTATTGACACATGTATATACAAGTGTATATGGTGGCGCTCTTGTACATAAAGCGAGCAATCCAATGAAAAGTGCCATCGCCGCCTTGAGCGTCCGAAGTCAGTCGCTACTGCAACACGTGATCAGTGCGGAGCAGTACGATTTCTGGATGCGGCAAATGGGGTTGATCGAGGCCTGGTCGCGCTGTTTTGCCCGCGTCGTAGCGGTAGCGCAGACCACACCAGATGGTGTGGTGTTGAGCCTGAAGCCCAACCGCCACCAACGGCGGCTGATTACTGGGCCGCGCTGCGCTGTCAGTGTTGAAGTTGCGGGTCGGAACATTGCCCGCAGCTTTGTCTGGAGCAATTCTGAGGATGGCCGGTATATGCAAGTGTCGATAAGTCGGCAGGCCGCAGACCCGGTGAGTCGTCAGTTGCTGGAAGATACAGCGGTTGGCGATATTGTTGAACTGTTACCGGCGAGCGGCGACAGTCCGCCTCCCACACTCGATACCCGGTCCGTGGCACCCGACACAGCCCTGGTTTATCTGCGCCGCAGTGAGAAAACGGTCAGTGTAACCCGAGGCACATCGCTACTGGAGGCGCTGGAGCTCGCCGGCGTGAAGCCAACGTATGGCTGTCGCCGAGGAATCTGTAATCGCTGTAGCTGTACCCGCATTCAGGGGCAGACCACGGACATGGTGTCGGGGGAATCCAGTGATGAACCTGGCCACCCGGTGCGGATCTGCATTAACCGCGCCAGTAGCGACCTGGAACTCGATCTTTGAGTTCTTCGATTTTTCAATGATTAGCTATCAACAGTGACAGGAATATAGAAATGACCCGACCCCAAAATAAGGCTCTCACCGGCCGTGAGCTCGCCGCCTTTGGTGCTGAGCTCGAAGCTGTTAAACAGCGTCACCTTGCCGACGTGGGTGAAGTTGATGCACGTTACATAAAGCGTATTGTGACGGCGGTTCGCTATACCGAGTTGCTGGGCCGTGGCCTGCTGTTTTTCAGCTTTATTCCTCCGCTGTGGTTGCTAGGCACGCTGAGCCTTGCGCTTTCCAAGATTCTGGAGAATATGGAGCTCGGCCACAACGTCATGCACGGACAGTACGATTTTATGAACGAGCCATCGCTGCGTGGCGCCACTTATGAGTGGGATATTGTAGGGACCAGTGACAACTGGCGTTCGAGTCACAACCATAAGCATCACACCTATACCAACATTAAGGGTATGGACGATGATGTCGGCTACGGACTGCTTCGCCTGTTTCCGGAGCAGCGGTGGTCACCGTTTTTTCTGCCGCAGGTACTTTACGCCGCCCTGTTGGGGCTATTGTTTCAGTGGGGTGTTGCCATCCAGGAGCTGGAGCTCGGTAAAGTGGCTAAGGGGAAAAAGTCTTGGGCGCAATTGAAGCAAGAAGTAAAACCTCTGTTGCGCAAAGCCAATCGGCAATTGCTCAAAGATTACGTCGTGTTTCCGCTGCTGGCGGGGCCGCTGTTCCTGAGTGTTTTTGCAGGCAATCTGGTAGCCAATCTGCTGCGCAACCTGTGGACGTTTATGATCATATTTTGTGGGCACTTCACAGCCGATGCGCAGGTGTTTCCAAAATCCGTCATGGATAACGAGGAAGACGGCCACTGGTATTTGCGGCAGCTGCGCGGATCATCCAATCTTAAGGGCAGCAAGCTGTTTCATATTCTGTCGGGTAACCTGAGCCACCAGATTGAACACCATCTGTTTCCAACGGTACCTGCCAGGCGCTATGCGGAAATGAGTGTCGAGGTGCAGGAAATCTGCGAGCGCTACGGCCAGCATTACAACACCGGGCGTTTCCACCGGCAGTTTGGCCAGGTGCTGTGGCGGATAGTGCGGCACGCTTTTCCTTCGCGACCGGAAGCGGGGCTTCCAGTCTGACGTGTAGGTTGAGGCTTGCGAAGCGCGCCTACTTTTTGGCAATAATGTAGACCGCGTGAATGATACCGGGCAGGTATCCGAGCAGCGTTAACAGAATGTTCAGCCAGAAGTGTTTGCCCAAGCCAACTTGCAGAAATACGCCCAGTGGTGGCAGCAGAATAGCAATCAGTATACGTAGTAAGTCCATAGCGTTAATCCTTGATGAGTACACTGATAGTACTCATCAAGAAAGCGTGGCTAAAACTCTGGTTGGTCAACTTTTCACACTTGAGCGCGGCTATGGGAGGTTGCGGCTCTGGTCGACAAAAATCAGCTGGCTGGTATCAAATCCGCGCCGCGCCGCTTCCTCTACCAGGTGATTCAGCGTTTTTTCATCCAGCGTTGGCTGTCTTGCCAGCAGCCATAGGTAGGAGGTGTCCGGGCCAGATACGAGCGCGTATTCGTAGTCTTTGTGATCAAGTACGAAGATCGCGTAGGACGCATAAAACGGGCCGAAGAATGAAACCTTGAGGTAGCCAGTTGCTTCATCGTCTACTGGATACGCTTTACCAATCGCTTCTTTCCACTTGCCTTTTTCCGATGAATAGCCGCGATTCAGCACCTTAACGCTACCGTTTTCCTGCAATGAATACTCGGCAGTGACCGCTTCCAGGCCACGTTCAAAGGAGTGGTCGAGTCGGGCTATTTCATACCATTGGCCCAGATAGCGTTCCAGCTCGAAGTTTTTCACCGGGGTGACGGTTTCGGGCATGCCCAGGCAGCCGCTTAGCAGTATGGATAGAGAGGCTGTCAGCAATTTTCTCATCGGGTTTTACTCATCTTATTGTTGAATGTAGATCAATTGTAGTGTGAATGAGTGAACGAGGCTATTGTGGCTCGCTACTTTGGTTCACGGCGGGTCGCTTAGTTGGTGGCGTCTGTCGTGGGATAAAGCCCCTGCGCTGTTTCACAACGCGGTGTTCTATTTCGCGAATAATACTGCTTTGCTCGACAGAAGGTGTAATGGGTAACGCATTTTTAGCTATGCTTGTCATATTGCGGGTGTTCGGTGACGCCACAACGGGACAAACATGACAGCACAATTTCCAAAACTGATACTGTTCGATTGGCACGGCACGCTGGTGGATACCGCCGATGCCATGTTCAGTGCGATGGCGGATATGCTGCCGCTGCTCGAGGAATTGGGCTTGGTCAAGGCGCTGCTGGCAGAGGCTGATTGTGCCAACGAGGCCGACGCACGACTGGTACGTTATATCCGTATTTTCCGGCGCCTGCATCCACGCATACTCGCCGAGCGTCGTGTATCGCGCACCGAGATTTTCAATGCGATTTTTGGCGACAACCGGGAGGCAAAGCGCATTGCTCACGCGGCCTACAATCGCTGCTATCGCGATCACTTTGGCAAGGTCAGGCCTTTTCAAGACGGCATTTTCGAGTATTTGAGCGCTTTGCAGGCCGCTGGCATACGCTTGGGTGTGGCGACCAATCGCAGTCGAGAGTTTCTCGATTACGAATTGAAGACCGTAGACGGTGGCCGGTGGCAGACGTTATTTTCCACCACCGTTTGCGCCGACGATGTGAGTGAATACAAGCCTGAACCAGAAATGTTGGAGCGGGCAATGGCAGATGTGGGTGAGCGCGCGGGCGAACACGTGTGGTATGTGGCTGACAGCATAGTGGATATGCAGACAGCCAAAAACGCCGGCATTAATGCTGTGTTTTATAACGGTGGGTTTTGGGAAGTCCCCGCCCTACGTCTGGCCTTCAGCGGCTACAAGACGCTCGCGGTTATCAATAGCTTTGATGAGCTGTTTGATGTGCTGGCGGAGAGTGCGCCGGACATAGTGTCACGCGTTCGACCCGGTCCGTTCAAGCCCCCTGAACCGCCGCCACCGAGAATTGAGCCAGATTGGCACCCGGCGGTGGCGCGCCTCTCAACACCTGATGTCATTCTGTTCGATTGGCATGCCACCCTGGTCGACACGCTGGATGCCATGTATCACGCGGTAGACGATATGCTGCCTGAACTGGCCGAACTTGGTCTGCTGAAGCGTTTGGTTAAACCTGAAGATAGCCGTTCGCCAGAGGATGCAAAACTGGTGGAGTACGTGCAGAGCTTCAGCCGCTTGCACCCGAAGGTAAGGGCGGATCGAAAAATATCCCGGACCGACATTTTTGAAGTGCTGTTTGGCAAGGATGAAGAGGCCAAACGCATTGCCCACAAAGCCTTCAATCATCATTATCGCAACCACTATGGTGAGGTGGAGCCGTTTGAGCCACAGGTGCGCGCAATGCTGAAAAGTTTGCGGCTGTTGCCGCTAAAGGTTGGTGTGATCACCAATCGCGACCGTGAGTTTTTCGAGCATGAACTGTCGGCGGTAGAGGGCACCGGCTGGTCCGAGCTGTTCGACGCCGACGTCTGTGGCGATGACACGCCGTTGCGCAAGCCGCACCCGGATCAGTTGTTGCTCGCTGCAGAAAAAGTTGGAGCAGCTCCCGGTTTAAATGTCTGGTATGTGGGGGATAGCACCACAGATATCGTTGCCGCCAAAAGGGCGGGCATGACAGCAGTGTTTTTCAATGGCGCGCTGTGGGACCTACCCTGGCTGCACAAAATATTTCCGGGTACGCAGGCACACCCTCACCGGCCCGACGTGGTGGTGAATGATTTTTCCGAGTTCTGGGCATTGGTGCTAGCCTGTGAACGCCACCGCCAAAAACCGGGGTCGTAACGAGTATTTTTTGAACAATGACGGCATTTGGTTAAAAAATACTCGTTACGACCCCGGTTTTCTGCGTGTCAGGTGAAGCGGTACTCGCTCATCGGGCCTGTGGTCATTGTGTTGAAGTCGCAAAAGCCCGGCAGCTCCTCATACATCTGTTGCACGATGGCCGGATCTCCGAAGTAGCGATCCTCATCGGTAAAATCCTGCAGTGAGCGAAAGTGCTCCAGCACCAGTGCCCGATAGGGTGGGGCATGCTCGGTCAGCGGGCGGGTTACGGCATTGCGCACGTACGACCAACGATCTGGATGCAACTGGAAAGACAGCTCCGTGTGCGCTGCCCAGTTGCGGTAGAAATCGGCGTCGGCCACGTTGGCTGGTTTGCCGTGCGCCGTAAACTGGGTAACGCCGGGGCGACGCTCGCCTTCCGGCCACGTGGTGTCGCAGGGTTGGGGTACTGACTCTGTGACCAGATAGCCGTGCACCTCGCAGCCTATGGCTGCCAGCGTATTCAGATAGACCGGATGCCGATCAACCGTATCGGTCCATACGGAGACCACCGCGCCGATTGTATCCCAGGGCCCCGCGATACGTTGTGGTGCTACGACAGACACGTCCTTGTCCAGATTGGCTATGTTGATGGTGAAATTGACGGCGCCGGCTTCTCGCAGGTTGGTCAAGGCGTCTCCCAGCAGGAAATGCTGCAGTGTGCCTGCGGTGGTGGCGCGGTCCAGCAGATAGATCAGTTTTTCCATGTGACACCTTTGTGTGGCCTGCAATCACCATAGGCAACCGGTGGCGTTCCCATCATGACAGTTGTGTAAAGTTGTAGTGAACACCTGTGTTGATTTGCTATATTCGAACTCAGACCCCGATTACCCGGAACAGCAACGGAGAACAGCATGAATACTGGGCCAGTAGAAGACCGCCTCGCCATCCGCGAATTGTGTGAAGAGTTTGCCGCAGGCGCCATGCGCATCGATGCCGATGCCTGGGGAGAAACCTGGGCAGAGGAAGGGGTGTGGGGCCTGCCTTCCATGGAGAAGCCCGTGGAAGGCAAAAACAATGTGATAGAGGCCTTTCGCGAAAAGCTCGCCTATGTAGAGTTTATGAGCATGATTTCCTTCCCGGCCGAGCTGGTCATTGAGGGCGAAAAAGCGAAAGGTAAGTGTTATTGCCGCGAACTGATTTTCCCCAAAGCGGGAGGGCAGGTGGTTGTGGTTGGCTGCTTTGACGACGAGTATGTGAAGCGCGACGGCCGCTGGTACTTTACCAAACGTATTTATGAGGTGATGGGTAAGGGCTGAGTTCTCACTGCGCAAAGTGAACTTGCTTGCCGTCGTCTCGTCAGAGCGTCGCCGCGTTTGAGGACGGAGCGTGGCATGTGCCATTTTTGCTTCGGCCGGAATTGAACAGTATTGTTTAATAGCGATAGACTCAGGGTTCCGGTCCACATCAAATTACAACAGGGCGCCCGATGTCGAATACTTCCCACTATCATGATCTGATTATCGTCGGCAGCGGCGGCGGGTCCATGTGCGCTGCACTTTACGCTGCCAGCCGGGGCAAGAAAGTTCTCGTGCTCGAAAAATCCGGGTATTACGGCGGGACCACGGCGCGCTCTGGCGGGGTGATGTGGATTCCCAACAATCGCTTTATGAAGCGCGATGGTGTGGAAGATTCTTTCGAGCGGGCCCGGACCTACCTGGAAGCTCTGGCGGAAACCTTTGAAGACGCTCCCGGTGCCACGCCCGAGCGCCGCGAGCGGTTTCTGAAGGAAGCTCCGGCCATGATCGATTTTCTGGTAGAGCAGGGGCTGGAGCTGGACCGGGTGCCGTTCTGGCCGGACTACAACGACGAACTGTCGGGCGGCTGCAAAACCAGTCGTTGTGTTGTCGCAGCCCCGTTCAACAAGAAAGCGCTGGGGGAATGGGCGGACAAACTTCGTCCGGGCTTTCTGGATTTGCCGGCCACACTGGACGAGGCGCTGGCCATTCCCTATGTAAAACGCAGTTGGGCCGCCAGAAAAGTTTTCGTGCGGGTGGCTTTCAAGGTGATTGGTGCGTTGCTAACTGGGAAGCGTTATGTGTCTTGTGGCGCAGCGTTGCAGGCTCGGCTGTTACAGGCTGCGCTCAGTCATGGCGTTGAAATTCGCCTCGAAACGGCGGTACGCGAATTATTGGAAAACAACGGGCGTGTCACTGGTGTTATTGCCGAGCACAATGGCAAGCGCGAGCAGCTCGGCGCATCGCTGGGCGTTATTGTGGGCGCTGGTGGCTTTGCCCATAACCAGGCTCTGCGAAATCAATATCAGCCGGGCACCAATGTGCAGTGGTCCAGTGCGCCGGTGGAAGATACCGGTGATATGCACCTTGAGCTGCAGCGTATAGGCGCGGCGTTGGCGCAGATGGAAGAAATGGTCGGCCAGCCCTGCATACTGCCACCCGACAGTCAGTACGGAGAAATCCAGCAAAGCGCTCAGGGTCCCTCTGCCAAACCCCATGCGATTCTGGTGGATCAGAGCGGGCAGCGATACCTCAACGAGGCCAGCTCTTACATGACCTATTGTCAGGAAATGCTGGCGCGGAACAGGACGGTACCGGCAGCCCCAAGCTGGATGGTATTCGACAGTCAATATCTGAAAAAGTACATGCTTGCCGGCACCATGCCCGGCAAGAAAAAGCTGGCGGAGTGGGAGCAGTCCGGTTTTCTCAAGAAGGGCGAAACAGTAGAGACGCTGGCCGAAGTCATCAGCGTTGAGGCCGCAGTGCTGGCGCAAACGGTATCCCGTTTTAATGGCTTTGTGGATCAAAACCGGGACGATGATTTTCATCGCGGAGAGCGGGAGTATGCGCGCTGGCTGGGTGACTATTTGCACCAGCCGTCGCCCACGCTGGGGCGGATTGATCAGGGGCCTTTCTACGCGGTAGCGGTTTATCCCGGTGATGTGGGCACCTATGGCGGCGTTGTCACCGATGAGTGTGCTCGCGTCCTGCGTGATGATGGTTCTGTTATTGAGGGGCTATATGCCGCAGGGGTGGTTACCGCCTCGGTGATGGGGCGCGCATACCCTGGCGCAGGGTCGAGTGTCGGGCCAGCGCTTACCTTCGGTTTTGTTGCAGCGAAGGAAGCGCTGGCTTGATTACAACTCAGGGCGGCTACTGCATCTGCAAGAGCCGCAGTTGGTTTACCCGACTTTAACGGCAATGGCCTTGGTATCGAGGAAATCTTCGATCCCTTCAACACCCCATTCACGGCCCATACCGCTGCCTTTGAAACCGCCAAAAGGCAAGTCGCCGGTAATGCTCATGCCGCCGTTGACGCTGATGGCGCCTGCGCGAATACGACGCGCTACGTTCATGGCGCGTTCCTGATCGCCGCTCATTACCGAACCGCCGAGACCGTATTCACTATCGTTGGCAATGCGGATGGCGTCCTCGTCGTCTTCAAAGGGGATTACAACCAGTACTGGTCCAAAAATCTCTTCGCGGGCAATGCGCATGTCGTTGGTGACGTTTACGAAACAAGTGGGCTGAACGAAAAAGCCGTTGCCTTTTTCCGGTGCGGGACCGCCGCCGGCGATGCATTGAGCGCCTTCTTCTTTGCCGAGCTCGATGTAGCCGAGCACCCGCTCATGCTGCTTCTTGGAAATGACGGGTCCCATAATATGTTCGGGATTACCGAACTCGCCCCACTTTTGAGAGAAGGCGCCATAGGAAATTTTCAGCGCTTCCACGGCTTCCTCGTATCGGCTTTTGGGTACTAGCATGCGGGTCGGCATGGCACAGCCCTGGCCGGCGTGGAATACTGCCATACCCATCATGCAGCTGATCTGAAAATCAGGGGTATCTTCCAGGATGATATTGGCTGATTTGCCGCCCAGTTCCAGAAAGATGCGCTTGAGCGTTGAGGCGCCGTTTTCCATGATGCGTTTGCCGACAACGGTGGAGCCGGTGAACGAAACGACATCAACACGTGGGTCCCGGGTCAGCATTTCGCCGGCCATGGCCGGGTCTGCGCTGGTAATAACGTTGAGCACGCCTTTGGGTAGCCCCACTTTGTCAGCCATTTCGCCCATTACGCTTCCCATTAATGGTGTGTCGGGGGCCGGTTTCAAAATGACGGTACAGCCGGCCAATAACGCGGCGATGACCTTGCCGACGTTCACGTACAGCGGCACGTTCCAGGGAGTAATGGCAGCTACCACACCCAGCGGCTCATTGACGACGATGCGGTGGGATTTGATACCCATGTCGACCTTGTTACCGCGGTCCGATTCCCACTCCACTTTCTTGAAGCATTCCAGCAGATCTTTGCCGCCGTTCAATGCACCGTCGATATGGGCGCGGTTGGCAGCGCCCAGTGCGGCACCGGCTTCAAGGCAGGCAATATTGGTCAGGTGTTCACGTTGGGCAAACATCTCGTCGACCAGCTTCGATACCAGCTCAAAGCGTTTGTCGCGGTTGGTGGACCAGTCACTTTCGTCAAAGGCACGACGGGCTGCGACGATGGCTTCTTCCACATCGCCCTCGGTAGCGTCAGCCGCGCGACCGCAGCTTTCAGCTGTCCACGGATTGATATTGTCAAACCAGGCATCGTTGGACGATGAGCGAATAACTCCGTCGATATAGAGTTTTGCGTCTGGCAGCGTGTTGCTCATGGTAGTTTCCTCGTGCGGTATCGCATCTGTGAGTTGTAATGTCTGTCAAGCCTGTGCGGCGGCGTGTTTTGCCGCAACATAGGCCCAGGTGATCGACGGGCCGATACTGCCGCCGGCCCCTGGTGTTATTCGCCCCATAACTGAAGCGGTAGATGTGCCCGTGGCGTACAGGCCATCAATGGCTTGTCCGTCATCGCGCAGCACCCGGGCGTGCTCGTCAGTCAGCAGGCCGCCATAGGTGCCGAGGTCGCCAGGATAGATTCGCAGCGCATAGAAGGGGCCTTGTTCGATGCGGCCCAGCGAGGGATGAGTTTCGCTGAGGCGGTCACCCAGCCAGCGATCATAAACCTCGCTGCCGCGACCGAAATCCTCATCGATACCTTTGTCGACAAAGCCGTTAAAACGTTCAACTGATGATTTCAGTGCGGTCGGGTCAATGCCGCAGGCCTGCGCGAGTGCCTCGAGGGTATCGCCTGTCAGTAGAAAGTTAGATTCAAACCATTCCTTGGGTTTTTTCTTGCCTGGCATGCTGCCCGCGAGCATGAATTTATTCAGATACTGGCTGTCGAGAATCAGGTAGCTGGGAATCGCCGGTGTATTCTTGTTGTGTTCCAGTATGGCTTTGGACTGAGCCATATAGGACACGGTTTCACGCATGAAGCGTTTGCCGCTCTGATCTATCAGCATGCTATGGGGTTTGCAGAGATCTCCCTGCATCGCCGGTTTGAGGGCTGCATCGCCGGGCGGTAATGTGCAGGGTGAACCAACGCGCTCGTCCATCTGCGCTACCGCTGCGCCAATGCGCATGGCTTCCTGAAGAACCTCGCCGGTGTCGCCCGGGTTGGCGTTAGTCCAGTCGCTGCGTGCTCCCGGAATGTATTCGTCAAGCATCGCCTGGTTTCGGGCAAAGCCGCCAGCGTTGATCAGCACGCCGAGAGAGGCGCCAATTTCTACCGCCTGACCGTTGCTTGAGGCGACAATGCCGACCACGCGGCCGTTATCCAGAATGAATGTGTTAACGCTGCTGTTTACGCGGACTTCGGCGCCTGCTTGCACCGCAGCGTGCAGCAGTTGACCTTGCAGGGCGTGACCGGCAGTGACCAGGTTCTTGCCGCGCAGCTTGCTCCACAGCGTGCGTCCGATCATTCGAAAGAACGCTTTCTTTGCTGCTTTTGAACGTTTCATGTTGCCCAGCTGCATGGCCTCTTCGAGATAGGCCGGAATTGGAATGAACCCGGGGCGTAGTTTTGCCTGCCATTCCTTGTCGAGTTTTTTCAAATCGAACAGTTCGGAAACCACGGTGCGCCCGGATTCGGAGTAACCGGGAACCTGATAGTAATCAGGCCACTCAGGAACACGCCGAAACTGGCAGCCTTGCCCGATCAGAAACTCAAGCATTTCTGGTGCCTGATCCACATAGGCTTCGCGCCGCGTACGACTCGCGCCGGGGGTATCGTCGCTGTCGCCGACCGCGTGTTCAAGATAGGTGATTGCGTCTTCCCGTGAGTCGTGGATACCTTCGGTTTGCATGTAGCGGTTGTTGGGGATCCACATGACACCGCCGGACGTGGCGGTCGTGCCGCCGATGAGATCGGTCTTCTCCAGCACCAATACCGATTTGCCGGCGGCGCGCAGCTTTAATGCCGCGCACATGGAGCCGGCGCCACTACCAACTACTATAAAGTCGAAATGTTCGTTCATCGCCTGTTCTCTTGGTTGTTATGCCGATCTTGCGTGCAGGTTCATGGCTGCGACGTGCAAATCTGCCGGCAGGTCAATCACTGCACGAAACACATCGGTCACCGATTCAAACTGTGAGATAGGTCGTTCAAGAAGATTAATGCCGGCGGCGATGGCGGCCATACCGAAAGCCTTGCGGGCTTCCGGGTCTACATCCCAGGTCTTGCCTTCTTCAAACATTTGGCCGGCGCGAATGTTGGTAACGCGGATGCCATCGCCTTCCAGCTCCTGATGCATGCTTTTCGAGAAGCGTTCTACCCCGGCCTTGGTTGACTGGTAGACCGACAGGTGGGGGAAGTGCATGTCTACCGATTCGCTGGTGACATTGATAATGTGGCTGCCTTTAACCATCAGCGGTAAGGCTTCGCGCACACAGAGCATCGGTCCGGCAAGGTTAGTGATGACAGCGTTAAGGATCTGGTCATCGGTAGCATCGGCGATTTTGAACGGCTCGAATAGAGCGGCGTTGTTAATCAGTACATCAATGGTTTTATGGGTTTTGGCGATTTCAGCAAAGGCCTCGCGCACGGAGTCGGGAGAGCCAACATCACATTTTACCGCCAGCGCGCGATCACCAATGTCGTCGGCTGCGTCTTTAATTTTTGAAAACGTGCGTCCGAGCAGCACGACGTGGTCGCCCTCGTTGGCAAAGCGGCGAGCCAATGCCCGACCTAGGCCGACACCTGCGCCGGTAATTACGATGGTTTTGGACATGTTATCTGGCTCCCGTAGTTAGATTGTTCGCGAGCAAGGCTTGCTCCCACACGCAGGGGCTTGCTGCCTGCATGTGTTGTGGGAGCTGGCCCTGCCAGCGAATCATTGCTCGTCGTACACCGACAGATCTCCGGCATAGGCAATGCCGCCCGGCCAGAATCGGTCGCCGCTGATCTTGTTGAAATAGTGCACCGTGCGTGCAAAGGAGCCGGTATTGGAGCGTGGCTCCATGGCAATACCGCTGGGGCTTACTCCGCGGGCCCGCGCGCTGAAGTCGCGAATGGTAAACATCAAATCGTCGCTCTGGTGGGCGCACAACACCAGCTGGTCGCCAGGGCAGTAGTGTTTCGGTTCCACCTGAACTTCCGCTAGCTGGCCGCGTTTCATTCCCACATGGCCTGGCACGTTGATTACTTCTACGCTGTGTACGTTTTCGTACCAGGTCTGGTACTCGTCGAAATGGCCGGCAACGTAGTTGCCCAGCAAAATGCTGACACCGGAGAAGGGTTGGTCCGGCTGGTGGTTGGGGCTGAACTTCCAGTCGCCGTAAAGTTTATAAGTGTAGATACGCTCGGCGGTGTCATTGGCGATCAGGCCGGCATCGCGCTGATTGGCCAGCAGCGGGCCCAGTGCGGGGATGTCTATCTCGGGAGTGTCGGACTCAAAATCGTAGACCGTCGCAAAGCGCCAAGGCTGGAGTATGTCGGGCATGATCTGGGCATCGGCCACCTCATGACGCTCGCTGCCTTTATAGCCTCGCAGGCGTTTCAGCTCCTGCTGATGCTCCCCGTCAAACCATTTGGCGTAATCGGATTCGCGCCCTTCAGGCACGTTATGCAGGTGGATTGTGGTGTACAAAACCATGTTCTTATCACCCGTTACATGTTGTTAGTCAAGGTGTTTTGAGGCTCGATTGCGGGCCGCAAAAAATGCGCTAAGCCTATGTTTTTTATAGGCATAGTGCCTCCTGTTCAGGGGTGCCCTTCCGTGTTGCTATTGGACAGCACTGATGTATAATAGCTCAAACTGCGAAGGCTTGGCCAGCCGCAAGAAA
>NZ_JBVBUV010000045.1:0-31045 GCF_057445395.1 Litorivivens sp. | reverse complement strand
CGTCAAAGTTCAGAACCGCGGTGGCAGAACCCTTGATGCCCATCTTGTGTTCGATGGAGCCACAGGTCACACCGTTGCGATCGCCCAGCGTAGAATCTTCATGGGCAATAAACTTGGGTACCAGGAACAGGGAAATACCCTTGGTGCCTTCCGGCGCGCCTTCGGTACGGGCCAGTACCAGGTGAATGATGTTCTCCGCCATGTCGTGCTCGCCGGAGGAGATAAAGATTTTGGTACCGGTGATGGCGTAGGTGCCATCGCCATTGTCTTTCGCTTTGGTGCGCGACAGACCAACGTCAGAACCGGCGTGAGGCTCGGTCAGACACATAGTACCCGTCCAGGTACCGTCGACCATTTTCGGCAGGTAGCGCGTCTGCTGCATTTCGTTGCCGTACTCTTCCAGTACGCGTGCCGCAGAGCTGGACAGGCCGGGATACATGCTCCAAGACCAGTTAGCACCACCCATCATGTCTGACAGCAGCAGACCAACAGACGGAGGCAAACCCTGGCCACCAAATTCGGTACGGGCGCTTACACTGGTCCAGCCAGATTCGCAGTATTGCTGATAGGCTTCTTTGAAGCCGTCCGGTGTAGTCACACCGTCTTCGCTCCAGGTACAACCCTGCTGGTCGCCGATCTGGTTAAGAGGGGCAATCACTTCCTCAGCAAACTTCGCACCTTCGTTCAGAATGGCATCCAGAAGATCGGGAGTCACTTCCTCGCGATCAGACAGCGTGGGATAGTGCTGATCAACTTTCAGCAAATCATTCAACACAAACTGCATATCGCGCAACGGAGCTTTATAAACGGGCATGGCTCTTACCTCAATGTTCGTGGCAGGAGAACAACTCAACCGCCAATGTTGACGGCGAGTATATTAGGCAAATCAATTAGTGCTTTGCAAGAGATTTGCCGTCAAATTACCTTTATCGAACATTTACTACTTATATTTCAAAAGGTTACAAACCTTAGTATTTACTCGTATATGTGCGGATTGGCGCGATTTACCAATAAATCCAGGTTCAAACCGGCGGGAAGCGCCCCAAAGTGATGGCTCGGAGACTGCGAGCGACCCGCCAAAAATGCCTCGGCGATCGCTGCATTCGGGCTGCGCAGCAGCAATGAGCCCTGCAGACTGAGACCCAACAGCTCGGCCAAGCGGCGCGCCGACGACTCATCAGCTGCCGCCAACTCGTGCTTCAGGTTCTCCACCACCGCATCCTGCCGCGGATCCATATTGGCAGTGGTCAGCAGCTCAGCCATCCAGGCATCCACCACTTCCGGGCTGCGCTCCATGGCACGGCGCACATCCAATGCCTGAATGTTGCCTGAGCCCTCCCATATCGCGTTTATCGGCGCTTCCCGATACAAACGCGGCATAATGCAGTTCTCCATCACGCCGTTGCCGCCAATGCACTCCATTGCTTCGTAGGCGTGCTGAGGTGTGCGCTTGCAGATCCAGTATTTGCCAACCGCCGTGCCGAGTCGAAGCAGTAGCTGATCTTGCTCACTGCCACCATCGAGAGCCTGCGCCATTCGGAATGTCATGGCCAGCGAGCCTTCTACCTCCAATTGCAGATCAGCAATCACATTGCGCATGATGGGTTGGTCTATCAGACGCTTACCGAAAGCCTCGCGCTGACTGGCGTGGTGTGCCGCCTGCACCACAGCCTGGCGTTGACCAGCACTGGAACCGATCATGCAGTCAAAGCGCGTCATCGCCACCATCTGAATGATGGCGGGCACACCGCGTCCCGGCTGGCCAACCAGCCAGCCCAAGGCGCCGCGAAACTCCACCTCCGACGAGGCGTTGGCAACATTGCCCATCTTGTCTTTCAGGCGTTGAATTTCCAGCGGGTTTTTATGACCTTCCGGGTGCCAGCGCGGCACCAGAAAACAACTGATGCCCTGATCGGTCTGGGCCAACACCAGAAAAGCATCACACATGGGTGCCGACAGAAACCACTTGTGCCCGACCAGCGAATAAGCATCCATCCCATCCACTTCGCCGACCCGAGTAGCCTGGGTCGTGTTGGCGCGCACGTCAGACCCGCCCTGTTTCTCGGTCATTCCCATGCCAATGGTCAGGGCTGACTTTTCGCTGTAGTGCACATTCCGCGGATCGTAGGCATTCGCCAGCACCTTGGGCAGCCAGCGCTCCGCCAGCACAGGGTTTAGCTTGAAGGTCGGCACCGAGGCAAAGGTCATCGTCACTGGACAGCCGTGTGCCGCTTCTATCTGGGAATGTAGATAATATCTGGCGGCGCGCGCCGCATGACTGCCGCCCGTCCAGGGCTCACTGTGTAGCCCGGACTGATAAGCCTGCTCCATGAGCGCATGGTAGCTCGGATGGAACTCTATCTCGTCCAGTCGATGACCAAAACGATCATGGGTATGCAGCACCGGCTTGTGTGCATTGGCCTGAAAACCCAGCTCGATAAATTCAGGCAAGCCACACAGCTGGCCATAGTCCACCAGTGACTCATCAGCCTGTGGCGCCTGAGCCTGAATCGCTTCCCGCAACGCCTGATCACCTAGATAAAGATTGTGATTCTCCAGCGCCGAAGCCTGATTGAACACTTCATGGGTAGACTCAAAGTTCTCGAGAGGCATGATTACTCCTGCACAACATTCAATACCGAATCAGCAGAGTAAACATCGTCTGGTCACAGGCGTAAAGGCGGCTGCACTTATTCCCGATATTTTTAAAGCCAGGACCTGCCCACGGCTTTAGAGTACAAGCTGAGCAAGATCCAGGTGGGGAGCAACGTGAGTGCCCTGAGTGTCCTGCAAGCGGGGAATTACGCCAAGGCAGGGCGCTGGCAGAAAGTGCTTAAGGGTAGCGATATTGTCATCAAAGCAGGCCATCTGCGGGTCCACCGTATTGGCAACCCACCCTGCCAATGGCAATCCATCGCGCTGAATCGCCTCAGCCGTTAACAGTGCGTGGTTGAGACAACCCAGCTTCATACCAACCACAAGAATAACCGGCAGCTGCAGTTCAACAGCCAGACCAGCCAGCGTTTCGCGCCCACTTAGCGGCACCCGCCAGCCGCCGGCTCCCTCTACCAGCGCAAAGTCGCTCGAGGTCATTAGCGCACCTCGACAATAACCCGCCAACTGAGACACGGTAATGCGCTTACCCGCTTGCTGTGCGGCGATATGGGGGGCGATTGGCGGATCAAACAAAACCGGATTGACCTGTTCATAAGCAAGCTTGACGCTGGCACTGTCCATCAGCGCCAACGCATCTTCGTTACGTAGTTCGCCAGCAATGTTGTCGGCACCTGCAGCCAAAGGCTTTAGAGCCAATGTTCGAAGCCCTAGCTGATTGGCAGCCGCCAGCAGGCCACAGGCAACGGTGGTTTTACCGATTTCAGTATCGGTACCAGCCACGAAGAACTTTTTACCCATTGCTATCACTCTTTTTTTTCAGGTGCAGATACCAGACTTGATAACTGGCGGGCAGCAAGCCCCGCTCATTGCGGTAACTTTCGTAAGCCGTCATAAAGCGCCGCAATGCCTGCTTACCCATCAGACCACCGGCCCGGTCGCTATTGACGTTATGTGCTCCGAGGTTCTTTAGCTCGCCCATCAGTTCGCGCAAATGCTGGTACTCCAGGATTTCCTGCGCTTCTTGCCAGGCAACCAGCGTCAAACCACTCAGCGCTATGCCACGTTCAAGTTCATCGCGCGCCAAAAAGCGATTCACATGGGTGCTGTTGTCAGCTGCCCGGCCCGCCTCCCGCAACTCAAACAAGGTGTCAGGCCCCAGAGTGCTTACCAGCATTTCACCGCCCGGCCGCATCACGCGATAGGCTTCTGCAAATACGGCAGCGATATTTTCACACCACTGCACTGCCAGCGACGAGAACACCTGATCCACACTGTCGTCCGCCAGTGGCAAATCTTCTGCGTCGCCACACACCCAGCCCTGGGCATCACGCCCCTCCAGTGAACGGGCGTAAGTCAGCATACCTTCGGCGAGGTCCATCGCGATGACACGCTGCGCACAGCCGCTCAATTTCGGCAGGCTGTAGCCCGTGCCGCAACCGAGATCAAGTGCAACGCCGCATTCCACATCGGCCAACCGCGTGGCGAGCGTATCGGCGACGCGGCGCTGCAAGTCTGCAACGCTGTCGTAACTCTTGGCTGCCTTGCTGAAAGAGTGTGCAACCCGGCGCTTGTCGAGATGGTGTTCCGTGGTCTCTGACAACAGTGCGTGCTCACGGCAGAAACCAATAACCTCCCGCCAGAAGTTCTCAGTCGAAGATTCAAATAGCCGATGCCCGCCACCGGCCAGCAGCCGTGTTTTCAACGACGGATTCAGGGCATTAACGTTTGCAACGCATGCCTGCGGAACCAGCGCATCCTCGGCACCAAACAACAGCAGCGCCGGGCACTGAAGACCACGCAGCGCAGCGCGGTTATCCATTTGCCTCAACCATTCCAGCAAGGCGCGCTGAATGGACGCATTGCCCAGCTGACTGGCAGAGGCTGCATTCTGAAGCAAATCAAAACGTTTCAGACCGCGCGCGGGGTTTGCTTCAAAGCGCGCGACAAAATCGTGAAAAGTTTTCAACGGCATAGCCGCTTGCCAGTCTTCGCGCTCCACAAAGCTCGCATTGCTCGCAACAGTGATCAGCGCGGCAACCCGCTCGGGATAGCGGGCCGCTATGCTGGTTGCCAGCATGCCGCCAAGCGACCAACCCAAATAGACAGCCCGTGCCGGCATTTGCTGCATTAGCTGATCGATAAAAGCGTCAAGATCAGCATTGTGATCACGACTGGCGCCGTGACCCGGCAGGTCGATGAGCGTGACATTAAAATGCTGCCGCAGCAGCGGCAACGCCGATCGCCAGCAATCACTTGTTGCGCCCCAGCCGTGCAGCAATACCAGTTCTGCCCCCGCCTGCCTGGCAGGCACCCGTTCGCGATACAGCATCAGGCACCACCGCCGATTGCGACAGCCAGCGCGTCCAGCAACTGGTCGATCTGCGACTCACTGTGCGCCGCACTGAGGGTTATGCGCAGGCGTGAGGTACCTTCTGGCACCGTGGGCGGACGAATGGCGGAAACCAGAATACCCTGCGCTTCCAACGCCCGGCTCAGTGCCAGCGCCCGCTCGTCCGAGCCCACCTGCAGCGGCTGTATTGCCGTGTTAGACGGCATGAGCGACAGGCCAAGCTGTATCGCCCCCGCGCGAAAACGCGCAATGGATTTTTGTAGTTTTTCGCGACGCCAGGCTTCACTCTCCAGCAATTCCAGCGCCGCGAGATTGGCCGCTGCCACTGCCGGCGGCATGGCCGTGGTGTAAATGTACGGGCGAGCAAACTGAATCAGACTTTCAATCAGGGTTTCGCTGCCGGCGACAAAGGCCCCAAAACCACCGACGGCTTTGCCGAGCGTGGCCATAAGAATCGGCAATTCGTTCTGATCCAACTGTTCGGCACAGCCGGCGCCGCGCTTGCCCACGACGCCAAACCCGTGCGCGTCATCTGCCATCAACCAAGCGCCGTGTTGCGCGGCGACTGCCGACAGACAAGCCAGCGGTGCTTCATCGCCATCCATGCTGAACACATGATCGACGACCACCAGCTTGCGACCGGATTCATTTTTGCGCAGCCGGCGCTCAAGGTCACCGACATCGTTGTGGGTAAACCGCTGAAAACGCGCTCCGCTGAGCAGTCCACCGTCCAGCAGCGATGCATGGTTTAAACGGTCTTCATACACTGCATCACCACGCCCTACCAATGCGGCAATCACACCCATATTGGCCATATAGCCCGTGGAAAACAGTAGTGCCCGGTCGCGCCCTGTGAACTCGGCAAGGCGCTCTTCAAGCAAGTGGTGGTAGCGGGAATGTCCGCACACCAGATGGGATGCGCCGCTGCCGACACCGACCGCATCAGCAGCATCCTGCATGGCTTTAATCAGCGCAGGGTGGCTGGCCAGACCAAGGTAGTCGTTGCTGCAGAACAACAGAACCTCTTTGCCATCGACACGGGCGGTCGCGCCAGTCGCGCTGTTCAGCGTCCGGCGCACGCGATAGCGATGCAATGTGCGACGCTCTTCAAGCGCCGCAGCCAGTTCGGATTCCATGGGGTGGGTCACGGGTTGTAGTGGCCGACGTCAGTTGGCCGACTGCTCAGGCCGTTGCGTCGTAGAAGAAGCGATCGTTTTGCGCCTGCTCTACCTTGGCCTGCAGCGCAGCTTCCTGCTCATCTTCACAGTACTGCTCATCGCGCTCTTCTGGCTTGATTCCCAGTCGATCGAACAGCTTGAGGTCTTTGTTAGCCTCAGGGTTCGGCGTGGTCAGCAGCTTTTCGCCATAAAAGATGGAATTGGCGCCGGCAAAATAGGCCAACGCATGCATCTGCTCGTTCATCTCCTCACGGCCCGCCGAAAGCCGCACGTGAGAAGCAGGCATTAGGATACGGGCCACGGCGATGGTGCGGATAAAGTCGAAGGGATCGAGATCATCCTCTTCAGCCAGCGGGGTACCTTCCACGCGCACCAGCATATTAATGGGTACACTTTCCGGATGCTCGGGCAAATTCGCCAGCTGAATCAGCAGGCCGGCACGATCGCGAACACTCTCACCCATCCCCACGATGCCACCACTGCAGACTTTCAAGCCGGCCTTGCGCACATTGGACAGAGTATCCAGACGATGTTGATAGGTACGGGTGGTAATGATTTCGCCGTAGAACTCGGGCGAGGTATCGAGGTTGTGGTTGTAGTAATCAAGGCCGGCATCCGCCAGCTCTTCCGCCTGCTCTTCGCTGAGCATACCCAGCGTCATGCAGGTTTCCAGGCCCAACTCTTTCACACCTTTTACCATGGCGGTCACGTAGGGCATGTCTTTTTTCTTGGGTGAGCGCCAGGCGGCACCCATGCAGAAACGGCTGGCACCGGTGGCTTTAGCAGCACGCGCCTCAGCCAACACCTTTTCCACTTCCATCAGCTTTTCCTGCTCCAGCCCCGTGTCGTAACGGTTGCTCTGAGGACAGTATTTGCAATCTTCAGGGCAGGCGCCGGTTTTGATAGAGAGCAGCGTGCTGACCTGCACCTGATTGGGATCAAAGTATTCCCGGTGAACAGTTTGCGCCTTAAACAGCAGATCATTAAACGGCAGCTCAAACAGCGCGCTGACTTCTGCGGGGGTCCAGTCGTGGCGAATCGGGGTGCTCATGGCGTATCCTGTGATTTTAAGGCTAACAAAGCCACCCATTCTATCTGTCAACCTGCAGGGACGCAAATGGTTAACAGCACGCTTAAACACCTGTCTTACAAGCTCTTTCCCGGCGCCTGCCAGCTCTGTCTTGGCGCCACCGACCGCCCCAGCGAAATCTGCAGCGGCTGCGAAGCCGAACTGCCCTGGCTAACCCGGCGCTGTGATCGCTGCGCCCTGCCACTGACCACACCCGGCATCTGCGGCCAGTGCCTGAAAAGGCCACCTCTGTTTGATGCCTGCTATGCAAGCTGGGAATATGGCTTTCCCATCGACACCTTGATCAGCCGCTTCAAATATCATGGCGACCGGACAACGGGCGCCCTGCTGAGCGAGCTATCCGTCCCGCCACTGACGGCAGATCTGCTGATTCCCGTGCCCATGCACTGGCGACGGCAATTTGCTCGCGGCTACAATCAGACAGAAGATATAGCCAGACATTGGAGCCGTGCGACGGCCATCCCAGCATGCAACGCGCTAAAACGCTGCAAAGACACCCCGCCACAACAAGGCTTAAGTGCCAGCGCCCGCCGCAAAAATCTCGCCGGTGCATTTACCGTTATACGTCCTGAGCTTATCAGGGGCCGAACCATCGGCCTGGTCGACGATGTACTGACAACAGGCGCGACAGCCAATACCCTCGCCGCTATACTGCGCAGGGCTGGCGCCACCAGTATTACTGTTTGCTGCCTGGCGCGAACCCCCTGACAACGTTGTACCGGAGCTGTCGTATGCGTGAAGATGTAAACCCCCACCCCTACGAAGCCCTTACCCCCGATATGGTTATCGACGCGGTCGAAAGCCTCGACGTACTGTCTGATCTGCGCATTCTCGCCCTGAACAGCTACGAAAATCGCGTTTATCAGATCGGCATCGAAGGCGGCGAACCACTGATCGTCAAATTTTACCGGCCAGAGCGCTGGAGCGACGAACAAATACTGGAAGAACACCGCTTCAGCTGGCAGTTGCACGATGCCGACATTCCCGTGGTTCCACCTTGGAAGAACGAAGACGGCGACACCCTCTTCGCCTTTAAAGGTTATCGCTTTGCCATCTATCCCCGACGCGGCGGACACGCCCCGGCGCTGGATGACCTCGACAGCCTGTTTCAGCTAGGCCGCCTCGCCGGGCGAGTTCACAATGTGGCACGACTGGAAGAGTTCAAACACCGCCCCGCACTGACCACCGAAACCTTTGGTGAAAGCAGTGCCGCCTTTCTCTTACAACATTTTATTCCGCAGGAATTGCGCAACGCTTACGAAACCCTCAGTCGCGACTTGTTATACCGAATTCGCCAACGCTTTGACGAAGTAAAGCCAAGCCTGCAGCGTGTGCACGGCGACTGCCACGTGGGCAACATTCTATGGCGTGACGACGAGGTTCACTTTGTGGATCTGGACGACAGCCGTATGGCGCCGGCCATTCAGGATATTTGGATGTTTCTGTCCGGCTCACGTGACGCGCAGCAGCGACAACTGTCAGAGCTAGTGGAAGGATACAACGAATTCAGCGATTTCAACGCGCGCGAATTACCCTTGGTCGAACCCCTGCGCAGCCTGCGCATCATGCACTACAGTGCCTGGCTAGCCCGGCGCTGGGACGACCCAGCCTTTCCCCGTACCTTTCCCTGGTTCAATACAGAGCGCTATTGGGCCGAGCACATCCTGGAACTGCGGGAACAGCTAGCGCTGCTGAATGAGCCGCCGCTGGAGGTATTTTAGCCCTCCTCCACCCGAGATCATGCCCACCCACCTGGCAGCGCAAGCCTTTGCACTGAGTTGCGGCAACACCGATCTGGTTCAAGTTACTAACTCCGAACCAGATCGCGCATCACCAAACCTTATTAGCGCGGCTGCATCCGAATAGCACCATCAAGACGAATCGTTTCGCCGTTGACATACCCATTGCGCACCAGCTCCATTGCCATGCTGGCGAACTCACCTGCATTACCCAAACGCGGTGGAAACGGCACCATCTTGCCCAACGCATCTTTCATTTCCTGAGGCGCACGCGCCATGGCAGGGGTGTCAAAAATGCCCGGTTGAATCGTGTTAACGCGAATACCCTCGCGGGACAGATCGCGGGCGATGGTCAGCGTCATACCCACGATCGCGGCCTTGGCGGCAGAATAGGCGGCCTGCCCCATCTGACCTTCTGTGGCAGCAGCCGACGCGGTATTGATCATTACGCCGCGCTCACCGTCGATCGGTTCCAGCGTCATCATGCCCGCTGCCGCGCGGGTAATGCAGCGGAAGGTGCCAACCGTATTGAGCTTTAGTACCCACTCGAATTTGTCCGAAGGGAAAATATTGATCTCTCCGGTTTTCTTGTCTCTACGGGCAGTGGGAATTGCATTTCCGCCACCGGCACAGCTGATTAGAACACGTTCCTGACCGTTGGCCTCGCGGGCTTTAGCAAACGCCGCATCCACGCTCTCATCCGACAGCACATCCACCTGACAGAAGATAGATCCCGTCTCCGCCGCTGCTTTTTCCCCGGTTTCCGGGTTGAGATCAAAGATGGCAACCTTGGCGCCCAACGCTCGCAGCGCCTGCACGGCGGCAAAGCCCAGGCCTGACGCACCGCCCGTGACGACGGCGGCCACAGAGGAATCGATTTTCATAGGAGAGTCTCCCGCACTATAGTTAGGATGATGCGGTGTTTATACCTTAGCCAAGGCCTGTATACAACAACATTGTTGAGTAGTATCATGAGGGTTTTCAGCGACGGCAGGAGTGCACAATGGCCCAGGTCATGAAAGGGGTTCGAGTCCTTGAAGTAGCGCAATTTACCTTTGTACCCGCAGCAGGCGCCATTCTCGCTGACTGGGGCGCCGACGTAATCAAAATCGAGCACCCGGTGCGTGGCGATACCCAGCGCGGCTTTGTCAAAATGGGTGGTGTCGACACCAACCCCAACCGCAGCCCCTTCGTTGAGCACCCTAATCGCGGCAAACGCAGCGTGGGCGTAGATATCTCCACCCCCGAAGGCATGGAAGTTATTCTGGAGCTGGCCAAAACCGCCGATGTATTCCTGACCAACTACCTGCCGCGTCAACGCCAGAAAATGGGCTTTGATATCGAGCATATCCGCAAAGTTAACCCCAACATCATTTACGCGCGTGGCAGCGCCTTTGGCGATAAAGGCCCCGAGCGCGACACCGGAGGCTTTGACGGCACCGCCTTCTGGAACCGCAGCGGCATTGCCGACGCCATGTCACCCAAAGAACTCGGCGGCCCCCTGTCACAGGGCATTCCCGCCTTTGGTGATTCGATTGGCGGCATGACCATCGCTGGCGGTATCGCCGCCGCCCTGTTCCACCGCGCCCAAACCGGCGAGGCAACAGAGGTGGATGTGTCTCTGCTCAGCACCGCCTGGTGGGCAGCCGGCACCTCCATCGACATGGGGATTGAAACCGGCCAGATCATGAGCAACCGCATGCCCCAATCCGGCGCCAATCCCGGCAACCCGCTGATGGGCAACTACTACGCAAAAGATGGCGGTGTCATCAACATGTGTACGCTCACGCCTGGGCCGCACATCAAGAACTTCTTCGAACATATCGGCCGCCCGGAATGCGCTGACGACGAACGTTTTTCCACAGCAGAAAACCTGATGAAAAACTGGGAAGCCGCCAGCGACATTATTGTGGAAGCCTTCGCCTCGAAGGATTTCAAATACTGGCGCGAGCACCTCAAAACTTACAGCGGACAGTGGGCCCCAGTACAGAGCCTGCTTGATATCGCCACCGATGAACAGGCGCTGGCCAATGACATGCTGTTTGAAGTCGAAGCGGCCGATGGCGGCGAACCCATCAAACTGGTACGCGGCCCGGTTCAGTTCAACCATGAACCGGTGAAAACCGAACGCGCACCACTGGCGTCCGAGCACACCGAGCTGGTGCTGATGGAAATCGGCATGGAATGGGATCGTATCGAGCAACTCAAAGAAAAAGGCGCCATTGCCTGACACAAGGCAGCGCCTGCTAACCAGAAGGGACAAACACAATGAAACCCGGAACAAAATTAAAGAGCGTTGTCTGTGACACCGAAGTCATGGTTATCAAAGGCAAGGATCTGGTCGTGGAGTGCGGCGGGGCGCCAATGGCCGATACCGCACCTGCCGAAAAGGGCAGCGTGGATTCCAATTTTGCCGAGGGCACCAAGGTCGGCAAGCGTTACGTTAACACCGATGGCAGCGTTGAGCTGCTGTGCGTGAAAGCCGGCGCCGGGTCATTGGCCATTGGCGGCGAAATGCTGACCACCAAAGACGCCAAGCCCCTGCCATCTTCAGACTAAACCTTCGGACGCAGTACATCCATGAATATTGCCCTGATTCTGCAAATGGCCGCCGACACCCTGCCCGACCGCATCGGCCTGGTCTGCGACGGCAAACGCTGGTCTTATGGCGAGCTGTTTGACGCCGCCAAAGGCGCCGCTGAATTATTTGTCGCAAACAACTGCCAACATGTCGCCCTGCTCGACGAAAGCAGCGAAGCTGCGCCCATTGCGTTGTTTGGCGCTGCGCTGGCCGGCATCCCCTATGTGCCGCTCAACTATCGACTAGCCGATGCCGATCTTGGAAAGTTGCTTGACCGCATCAAGCCCGCGTACGTGATTGGCGATGTGGCTCGCACCGAGCGACTGAGTCAAGGCCATACCTGCAACCCGCGTTCTGCCTTTGTGGAAGCTTCGCAAGCTGCTGCCGCTGACGCCTCCGGCGAAGAACGTGAGGGCGAAGGCATTGCCGCGCAGATCTTTACCAGCGGCACTACCGGCACGCCGAAGGCCGCCCTGCTGCGCCACGCCAATCTGATGGGCTACATACTCGGCACCGTCGAATTTATGTCGGCCGAAGAAGACGACGCCCAGCTGGTGTGCGTACCGCCTTACCATATTGCCGGCATCTCTACCCTGCTGAGTAATATGTACGCCATGCGACGCATTGTGATGCTGCCAGCCTTTGAACCGGACGCCTGGCTGCGACTGGCCGCTGAAGAAAAAGCGACCAATGCCTTTTTAGTACCGACCATGTTAGCGCGCATTATTGAGCGCATGGGCGATAACGCGGGGGCGCAATTGTCCAGCTTGAAATCCATTGCCTATGGTGGCGGCCGCATGCCGCCGGAACTAATTGAAAAAGCGATTGGCATACTGCCCGACACCAACTTCACCAATGCCTACGGCCTCACCGAAACCAGCTCTACCGTTGCCTTGCTGAGCCCGGAAGATCACCGCGAAGCATTCAGCTCAAACGATCCTAAAGTGCGCGCCCGCCTTGGCAGTGTCGGCAAACCCCTGCCTACCATTGAACTAGAAATTCGCGACGAAGACGGCAACGTTCTGCCCGCCGGTGAAGCCGGTGAAATCTATGTGCGCGGTGAGCAGGTCTCCGGCGAATACCGGGAGAAATCCGCACTGGATGCCGACGGCTGGTTCCCGACACGCGATGCAGGCTTTCTCGACGACGCCGGCTACCTGTTCCTGTCAGGCCGCGCCGACGATGTGATCGTGCGCGGTGGCGAGAACATCTCCCCAGGCGAAATTGAAGACGTACTGGCCACCCATCCCGCAATTGCAGATTCTGCAGCTGTCGGCGTGCCATCTGTCGAATGGGGCGAGGCCGTCGGTGTTGCAGTTGCCATTCGGGCAGGGCACGACCATCCAACAGAAGATGAACTGAAAAAACTCGTAAAAGACCGACTGCGTTCATCCAGAGTGCCAGAGAAAATCATTTTTCTCGCCGAACTGCCTTATAACGAAATGGGTAAGCTGCTGCGACGAGAAGTACGCACACTACTGGCAAGTTAATAAACCGTCAGCCGCCCCTCGCTCCCAGGCACATGCAATCTTCACTGTGGTTTTATCAATGTGCCGGGAGCGGGCACTGCCCGCAAAAATCGCAAAATGGTATCTTCAGAGACTGCGTAATCTTGCCGCCGCGTCCTCCACCAGCACTTCTTCACCGTAAGTTTCAGCAATCAACCGCCAAGGATCTGCATATCTACCCCGGTTTTCTTTCTTTTTCTGAACACTCAGATTCAGGCGCATCACAGCACGCAGCAGCGGGCTGACTAATCGAATGAAAAACCGGACAGGTCTCGGCAAACCGTCCGCCACCCAGGCACGGGTTTCATCCCAGTTATGCTGCTGAAAATTCAGCGTTGCCTGCGCCTGACGAGTGTCGTACCAGTCGGTAAAGCTCCAGCCGTACTCGTCATCCGGATCCCCCGGCAGGCTCGCACCCTCTCCAAGCCGCCCAATTCCGATGGCCGCCATCATGTCATCCTCTATCTCGCGCTGGGTCTTGAGATAGCTGTCATTACCGCCTATCAGAAATACGCGATCGCGTTTCTCTGCCGGCAGTTCGATGGCGTTGGCAAACGCCAGGGCAGCATCGCGGGCATCAACGCCGTGCACCCGCGTGTCACCGGGAGTTGCACGAGTCAGCAACAGATACTCACCTTTCATGTTGCCGAGACCATCCGGCGACAGCACACCGGCCAGCCGCAGAACTGCATATGGCAGGCCCGACTGAATCACCAGATTTTCCGAATCCACTTTATCCCGTCCATAACATTCAATAGGCTTGACCGGCGTAGAGTCATCTACACCGTGCGGATGCAGAAAGGGATTGCGAGAGCCGAAAACTGCTGAGCTCGAGGCATAGGCAAACAGCGGCTGCTTGCCGCTTTGCACAGCCGCCTCCAGCAAATGACGGGTGGCATCAACATTGACCCGACGTGCCAGCGACGGGTTCAGATAGCAAGGCGGCGAGCAAATCGCTGCCAGATGAATTACGGCGTCCGGACAATAATGGCGAAATAGCGTGTCAACCGCCCCACGATCAAGCAGATCAGCAAAGGCGACAACCAGGTTATCATGGGCAGACTGCCGCTCCGCCGCGATACTCTCCGTTTTCGAATTGCGCAGCTCTACCGCTATAACGCGATAATTGCGCGCCAGAAGAATATCGAGACAGCGCTTGCCCACCTGACCAAATGCGCCACTGAGCAGAACCGTTTTCAGCGCCTCAGGCATTGATCTTCCTCAACAGCCAGGTGCGAAACCAATTGGCGATATAGATGGCAAACAACCCGTTGAAATAATCCTCGCGCAGACGGGTCAGCTTCGAATATTTTATTTTCCAGAGGCCGTCCACTTTTTCATAGCACTCATGGTAATGACCATAGCCTTTCATGTTCAAACCAAAACCAAATCGAACCACATCTTCCAGTGCCCAGACACCGGTTGCCGTGGTAGGGGAGGTCAGTTCGATCTCTGGACCATGTATCTGATGCACTGTTGCACGGGTGGGTTTGCCGAGAGCCTTTCTGACAAAAGCGACAAAATCATCTGCACCGACAATTTCCTTGCCCCCGGAATCGGCAGTGTCGCTGTGAAAATCGTCAGCAAAAAGCTCGCGCCATCGCTCCCAATCCTTAGCATCGAGCAGTCGACAGTACCGCGCCTTAAGCTGCTTGATAGATTCGATTTCCAGTAGTTTTTCAGCGTTATCCATTATCTGACTACCCTTTCCCGCAGACCAACAGGTTATTTTACGAACAAAACATTGACTATCTTATGAAACTGATGGTTTCATAACTAAAGTACACAATAATTCTTACCGGGTAAAGCGCCCTGCCGCGCTGCACCGCTAAACAACGAGCCATGTAATGAACGCCTTGCTATCCCCCCGCCTGTTGATTGCCCTGCCCATGCTCTATCTCTCGTCAGCCCCATGGGCACAGAGCGAAAGCACCAGCCGCGGCCCAGTGATTGAAGAAGTATTTGTCACCGCCCAGCGCAAGGCTGAACAGATTCAGGACGTTCCGATTTCCATGTCGGCACTAGACGGTGAATTTCTGCGGGATCAGGGTATATCCGATCTGCAGGATGTCGCGCTGTATGTACCCAATGTCAGGGTGGACTTTGCCGGGAATTACATACAACCCCGAGTACGAGGCATTGCAACCAATACAGTGGTAAACCGCGGGCTGGCATTGCCTGTTGGGATCGTCATCGACGAGGTGCCTTACTCGCGTGCCGACTATTTTGCTGCAGGCCTGTTTGATCTGCAGCGAGTGGAAGTTCTGCGCGGCCCTCAGGGGCAACTCTTTGGTGCCAACACCACCGTAGGGCTGATGAACATCACCACGCGCGACCCGAGCGAGGAGACCATGCTCGATCTGAGCGCCGAAGGTGGCGAATACGAGCGAAGGCGTTATGAGGCAGCGCTCGGCGGCCCACTGATAGCGGACCGGATGAATGCCCGAATTGCCTGGCTCAAAGAGGAGTACGGCAATTACATGAAGAACACAACTGCGCTGACCAACCCCGAGGCGGATGAAGGCTTTGGTGAGCGCTCACGAGAGTCCTGGCGACTGAAGCTTGCCTTCCCCGACGTCTGGGGCGGCGACATTATGCTGAGCTATCAACACGACGACAGCCACTTTGGCGGCTCCCCCCGAGAAATAGTTTTTGGCCATGAACGCTGGGAAGAGCAATTGCGCGCTGCCGATCCGAATGTCGATGTCACCCCTGACAATTTAATCGGCTCCGTCGACAGCCCGAACTATCGCGATGCGGAGACAGACACGCTGGCACTCAAGGGCAGTTTCTATCTCGGCGAGTGGACGATAAATCTCATCGCCGGTTACTCGGAGCTTGAGTCCATAACCTTTGCCGACTCCGACAATTCCCCCCTGCCTGCCAACACGGTGGAAATTGACGAGGCCAGCAAACAGGACACCGCCGAGATCCGTCTGGGCTCCCCAAACCTCGACGGCTTTCTTGGCCTGGATTCACTGTTTGGCTTACCTCTCGGTAACAGCGATTTCACCGCCGGTGTGTTTTACCAGCGTCGCGACCAGAAGCCCACCAATGCAATCACCCGACTGAATGCACCACTGACAGTAACGCTCACTGGCCTCAGCTCATTACCGGGCTTTTTCCCGATTCCGGGTGTGTTGCCACCAGACAAGTGGGAATCCTTTACCGCCAATTTTGAGCAGGAAGCGCGGGAGCAGGCGGTGTTCGGCCAGTTCAACTGGTACTTTCTGGATCGCTGGACCCTGTTTGCCGGCTTGCGAGTCAGCGAAATTCGCAAGGACGCCGTTTGGGTGCAAACTATCGAGTCAGAGGACGGCGCCTGTTGCATCATAGAGAATCTGGTGTCCTCCTTTAATGGCGCCGAAAGCAATACCGAGCAATACCGCGCCCCCAAAGTCGGCCTTAAATTTGACTGGACCGATGACGTCAATTTCTACGCTACCTGGGCCGAAGGTTTTCAACCCGGCGGCTTCAACAACTTCAGTAATTCTGACTCAGTGGAAGCGCGTACCGTAGAGCCGGCCTATGTAGATGCCTGGGAGGCCGGCAGCAAAATGCGTCTGTTAGACGGCGCCGCTGAACTGAATATCGGCGTCTTTCTGATGAACATGAAAGATTTCCAGCTGTTCACCACCGCCAATGAAGACGGCGGGTTCATTCCCATCGCCCAGGTCACAAATGTCGGCGAACTGGAAGTTAAAGGGCTGGAGCTGGATTTCACGTGGCTGCCCAATCACTGGCTGAGCCTTCGCGGCTCGCTGGGGTACAACGATTCGGAGTATATCGATTTCCCCATTGCAACCTGCTTCACTGACAATGCCAACAGCGACGGCGATGACGAAGCGCGCTGCGACCTGACGGGCCAGCAGCTGACCCAGGCTCCGGAGTGGGAAGCCAGCTTTACACCTTCGATTCATCTCCCCATGGCACGGCTGACCAACGTCGCGCTGTTCCGAAATCTCGATCTGCGCGCCGGGCTAGGCGTTCAGTTCACTGACGAGCGGTTCCTTCATGAATCCAATGATCCTCGCCACATTCAACCGGCCTATACGCTAGTCAGTGCCTCGCTGGGCATACATCACGCCACCGCCAACTGGTCGATCGGGGTACGCGTGGAAAACGCAACGGACGAACGCTACGCCAACACGGGTATTGAAGCGATCCCGGCTGCGGGCCTGGGGGTTCGCGCGCCCAATCCGCCGCGCACCGTGATCGGCAGTTTCCGCTGGTCGTTCTGAGCCGCCGACTGGCAATGTCGACACGACATGACTATGCTCCGCAATTTTCACAGACAACAGACAAGGCGCGCATGAGTACTAAAACCTACCGCCCACACTTTGCGTCTGCCAGTGATGCACGCGTTTTACGCACGCGCGAAGCCTTGCGCGCTGCGATGCTGGAATTGCTGGAAAGCCAACCGCTGGAGCAGATCACCATCCCCCTGCTGGCCGCTCGCGCCGGCATTGGACGCACCACTTTTTTCCGGCACTACCCGTCAAAGGACGCGCTTCTGGACGATGTGGCCACCGATGCCATACGCGACCTGATTGAACTCACGCTGCAGGGCGCTAATGGCAACGATGCGGAGTTGGGCCCACTACTGTTATGTCGCTATGTGGCCAAACACCGCCAGCTGTGGAAAGCACTCCTAACCGGGGGAGCAGCCGGCGCCGTGCGTGATGAATTCGTGCGCGTTGCTCGCGAAGTTGCCGCCAAAGCGCCGACCCGGTCATCATGGGTGCCCAACGAAGCCTCCATCGTTATTATTTCCAGCAGCACGATCGCGCTGCTGACCTGGTGGCTGGAACAAGACAGACCAATCTCTGCAAAGCGTGTGGCCAGCATTATGGAACAGACCATTCTCGCACCGCACTTTGCCTGAATCGTCCCTCAGACCGGCGGGGGATTCAGGCGTCGGTAACTGCGATCCGACCAGTAGGCATAGTACGGATACGGCGGCGTCACCGCGCTGGCCTTGTCCAGACGCTGCAACTGATCATCGTTCAACGACCAGCCAACGGCACCCAGATTATCCTGCAGCTGACTCTCGTTACGGGCACCGAGAATTACCGTCGCAACAGTCGGCCGCGTCAACAGCCAGGCTAGGGCAATCTGGGGGATGCTTCTGCCGGTTTCACCGGCAATTTCCTGCAGCAGATCCACCACGTTGTAGAGCTTTTCTTCGTTCACCGGCAGCCCCCAATGTGCGACCGTGTCCAGACGACTTCCCGCCGGCGCTGACTGATGGCGGCTAACCTTGCCGGTAAGACGCCCCCAGCCCAGCGGGCTCCAGACCATGGCACTCACACCCTGATCTTGGGCTAACGGCATCAACTCCCACTCGTAGTCGCGCCCCACCAGCGAGTAATGCACCTGATGGGACACATAACGTGGCCAGCCGTTTTTATCTGAGCTAGCCAGTGATTTCATCAACTGCCAGCCAGAAAAATTTGACGCGCCGACATGGCGCACCTTGCCTGACTGCACAAGCGAATCGAATGCGGCAAGCACTTCATCGATGGGTGCGGACGCATCAAAACCATGCAGCTGCAGCAGATCGATGCGGTCGGTCTGCAATCGGTTCAGCGCTTTTTCCACAGCAGCCACAATCCTTTGGCCGGATGTGCCGCTGTCAGCCACACCATCGCCCAGTGGCAAGCCCATCTTGGTGGCGATCAATGCCCTGTCGCGACGCCCTTTTAACGCAGCCCCCAGAATCTCTTCGGCAGCGCCCTCGGAATACACATCCGCAGAGTCAAACAGGTTCGCGCCGGCGTCCAGACAGATATCAATCATCCGCCGCGCTTCGATCGCGTTCAGTTTTCCCCATGCCGAGAAAAAGCGGCCCTTGCCACCGAAGGTGCTGGTCCCGAAGCTCAGTACCGGTACTTGAAGCCCGGAACTGCCTAGCGTGCGGTATTCCATGCCGAGGTTTCCTCAGGTCCAGCCCTCAGTCTTTTTTCGCACGGCCGCCGTAGCTCAATCGCCACTCCGGTGGGTAGTTTAGATCGTTGTCTTTGACGATATTATTCAGCCCCTTGCCGAAAACATCGTCGCCGAGTTGAACATCATCCTGCCGGTCATTAGTCATCATCGGCAACATACCTTCGACAAAGCCCGTCATCAGGCTGCCCATGTACTCACCGCGATACTGTTTGTACATTTCCAGGAATGTCTTCTGCACCTGTATCGTGTCGGTAGGGCGTGTGCGGGCGCAGGCTTCAGCGTATTTGGCGGTTTCTGCTTCCAGCTTTTCGAGCGGTACAACACTGTTTATAAAATCGCACTCTTTCATTTCCTGCGCGGTAAACGGTCGCCCTGTAAACCACATTTCAGAGAACTTACGCACACCCATCATTTCAATCCAAGTCCACAGGCGCGGCCCCCAACCCACATAACGAAAGGCAGGGTGACCAAATAGAGCCTCTTCCGAAGAAACAACCAGATCAGCGTCGCCAGCCTGATAAAAGTGCCAACCGTAACAGTAGCCTTTAGCCTCGATAATGCTGATTTTCTTGAATTCCTGCAGCGGGCGATTGCCGGCTCGGGCTTTGGCGTAGTGATCCGTCAAACCGTGCAAAAAACGATAGGAACCTTTTGGTGGATAGCGCACATCTTCCTTGTTACTGATGCCGAATTCATGCAGCAGCGACACATCTTCTTCGGAGGCTGACAGCATATCGTCCTGCTCCGGCAAATCACCACCCGCCCCAAAGTGCTTGCCTTCACCCCGGAGTACCAGCACTTTTACATCGTCATCTATATTCGCTTGATGCACCAGATCAGCATATAACTGACGCATACCAATGGTGGTTGAGTTCTGTTTGTCAGGCCGGGCAAAGGTGAGCGTGGCGATTTTGGTGCTTTTGTCCTTGTCGTAGCGAATGTACTGTCGGGCCTCTTCCTTCAAAGCGTCGATTTCTTTCTCTTTCATCACAAGTCTCCTGCTAGTGTTATCACCCTGAAGGGCAAGTTAATGCACGTGTTCAGACTAGTACGTTTGCGCTGAATTGATCCCGACAGTTAGTGCGGCTTTCTCTACCAGCGACGCAAAAAACTTCAGCGGCGCGGTTCTACCTTGATGCCGCCAAACATGATCTCGGCGGGGCCGGTATCGATCATGTTATGCGGAAAACACATCTCCACCGCACTCACGTCGTGCAGTTTCGCCAAATGCGCTGCAGAAAACGACACGTCCAAGGCCCCGAGGTTATCGGCAAATTGCTCGAAGGTACGGGCGCCGATTATCGGTGAGGTAACCGCAGTGTTTTGCAACGTCCAGGCAAGTGCCACCTGTGACGCAGTGCAGTCAAGCTCATCGGCAATAGCGGCTACGACCTCGGCAATATCCAGCGCCTGTTCGGTCAAACGGCCGGTCGCCAGATTAATGTCCTTGCGCGAACCGCCCCCCCCAGGTTTAGCCTTGAGATCATCGCGCGAATATTTACCGCTCAATACACCACCGGCCAGCGGTGACCAGGGCAATACACCCAGACCCATTTCCCGAGCCATGGGCATAAACTCGCGCTCGACTGTGCGCTCAGTGAGATTGTAAGGAACCTGCAGTGCCACCAGCGGCGACCAGCCGCGCAGATCGGCCACCGCCTGCATACGCGAGATCTGCCATGCCGGCGTATCGGAAATACCGGCATAGAGGATTTTTCCAGCCCGCACCAAATCGTCAAAAGCGCGAAGAATTTCTTCCACCGGCGTACGGTTGTCCCACAAATGCAAATACAGCAAATCAATATAGTCGCTCTGCAAGCGACGCAAGCTGTCTTCCACCGCCTGAACCATATTTTTGCGCTGATTGCCGCAGGCGTTAGGATCGCCCTTACGCATGGTGAGACTGTACTTGGTGGCAACGACCATCTGTTGGCGCCGCGCTGACACCAACTTGCCAACCATGGCCTCCGATTCACCGCTGGCGTAAAAATTGGCCGTGTCGATAAAGTTGCCACCCAGCTCCATGTAAAGATTGAGCATCTGTTCGGCTTCGTCGAGGTTGGTACCCCAGCCAGGCATGCCAAAGGTCATGGTACCCAGCGACAATGGCGACACCCGCAATCCGGATCGCCCCAGCAGGCGATAGTCATCAAGTTTCATGTTGTATCCTTCACAAGCGTCGTTCCTCCGTGAGCAAGCATCCGACTTAACTGTCTGGCGACGCACTGCTGATCAACGGTTCGACCGGTCATGGCGCTATCCATCGCCACCGCAAAAAACATCCCGAAACTGGCAAGCTGCACCAGTCGCGGCTCAAGATCATCGGCGACAAAATCTTTCATTGCCTCCGCCTGAGCTTCCAGCGCCGGCGCGATATGTTCACAGTACAACTTGCTGCCAAGGGTCTGATCAGAAAAAAGCGCCTGAACAAGCAACGGAAAACTGTCGGCTACGCTGCCTAGATGCTCGCCGACTGCTTGTTCAAGCCGGCGAGAGAAAACCTCGGGGGAATCAGCCTGTGCATAGTGCCCGGCACGTTTGCGTGCGCCCGCCATCAACTCAACCAGCGGCTCAACCACCGCCTGCATAAACAGCTCTTCCTTGGACGAGAAGTGTTCAAATAGGGTGGCCTGATTAACCCCGGCCGCCTGAGCCAATTCACGTGTACGCGAACCTCTAAGACCAGACTGAGCAAAGACCGCGCGACTCGATTCCAGAATCCGACGCCGCCGCTCCGTGGCCGGAAGATACTGCCGTTTTTTCTGATGCGGTATTGCGCGAGTCACGTTAGGCAATCCTGTCGTTATCAGCCCGTTGGATAAGGTTATCCAGCCTACGCCTCTCACCTCACCACTTCCAACCAACTGGTTGGTTGTAGACGAACAGAGAATTGACTCGCGCCGCACTCATACAATTGCTTTAACGCGAAACACGACCTAGAGTGAGGCCTATAACAACAGCAACTAGGCAATCCCGTCATGAGCGATGACCTCAAATCAGCCCTCAATCTGCCACCCATCGACCAGGTGGGCTTTGTGGTCAGCGACCTGAACGAGGCGATAGCGCGCTATACGCCTCTGTTCGGTGAATTTACGGTGATGGACGCACCCGATATGGAGTGGGATTATCGCGGCCAGCAGGAAACCAGCTCACTAAAACTCGCCTTCGCTCGCAGCGGAGAAGTGGAAATTGAGCTGATCCAGTGGCTGTCTGGCAAGACTCCGCACAAAGAGTTTCTGGACCAAGGGCGAGAGGGTCTGCACCACGTACGTTTTCCGGTCATAGACCTGGAACAGCGCGTGCAAGAAGCAGCCAAACTGGACTATCACGCCATCTGGTACAAGCGTTTTTCCGACACGGTAGCTGCCGCCTATCTGGAACGGGCAGGTGACCCCCTGATAGTCGAATTCTTTGAAAACACCTGAGTGAAGGATCTAGAAACTATGCGATTCTGGCAGCCCATCACTTGGGCAGAAACAGATCAACTCATCGAGATTGCCCGATTCGCCGAAGAAGTCGGCTTTTATGGTGTTATGACCGGCGATCATGCGCTGTACCCGCAACGTATGGAAGCCGCCTACCCCTATTCCAGCAGCGGTTATCCCCCGCAAACGGCAGACTCGGAATATCCGGATCAGTGGGCACTGTTTGGCGCGATGGCCGCAGCCACCCGCACCCTGCGATTTACCTGCGGTGTCTATGTGCTGCCGCTGCGAAACCCCATTGAAGTAGCCAAGGCCTGTGCGACACTCGACATCCTCAGCGAAGGCCGCTTTATCCTTGGCGCTGGCGCCGGCTGGATGCGCGAGGAATTTGACATTTACGGCGTCGACTTCAAAACCCGGGGCAAGCGACTCGACGAAAGTCTGCAGGTTATTCAAGCGCTTTGGAAACCGGAAATGGTAGAGTTTCACGGTGAGTTTTTCGACTTTCCACCGATTCAATTGGCGCCAGCCCCCAGGCACGGCATTCCCATTTACATAGGCGGCGCGAACAAATTGGCCCTGAAACGCGCGGCCCGTTTTGGCGACGGCTGGATTGGTACCGGCAATCACCCTGACGAAGTGGCAGGCATCATAAGCGAGTTGCAAACTTTGCGTGCCGAGGTCGGGCGCGACGACCGGCCCTTCGATACGCTTATTGGCCTGACGGCCTCACTTGAGCCGGAAACGTTTCAACGACTGGCGGAGACGGGAATGACCTCAGGGCTGAACATGCCCTTTGAATACGGACTTGGCCGCGGCTCCTCCCTGGATCAGAAAAAGCATTTTATGGAAGCCTTCGCCGAACGAATCATTCGTCGCGTGAACTGACTGCGCTATACGCAACCGTGCTCAAGGCTGTGCATCAACGCGTTCATGTCGGTGCGCTCCCAAAGATTCAGAAAGGCCGTCAATATCAGCAGCTGGGAACGCACTTGCTCATTTGAGGTTATCAGAGCATCGCGCGGACTTTTGGCTTTGGCAAGTTCCGGCTGCGCCGCCAGCATGGTTTTCGGGGAATCGAGCATCCAGGCCAGCCCCATCATGGCCACATTCAGGGTTAGGTGCCGCAAGAGCGTTTTCCGACACAATAATGGACCGCCGCAGCTTTCAAATTCACTGATAAATAGCGTCAGTAAATCGTCAAAATGCTCATTCCAAATGGGCAGCTCTGCGGCACTGAGGCAGCCCCACAGCGCAACCGCTACATTCATCTGGCTAACGTTGCCCCAATCCATAAGTCCGCAGGTCAACTCGCCACTGTCGTTACGCCAGAACCAGGCATTGTCCACGTGGGCGTTCCAGTGGCACAAGGCGACCATCTCCGGCCGACTTTGCAGGACCGTGATAACCCTGCTTGAAAGTGACTGAAAGCGCGGCGCTTCATCGCGCAGACGCGCAAAGAAAGCCTCCGTTCCTAAGGCGCCGGGGAACAGCTGCGGGTTTTCGGTGGCCAGTTGGATATAGTCATCCACCCGCTCGCCAATCTGCGCTGGCGTATACGGTGCTCGGGCGCTTACGGTGAGTTTGGTGGGATCGAAGGGAAACGAGCGCTCAACAGTATTACCCAGTCGACCGGCTTTATGACTGCCAGCCAGTCTCGCCAAGGCACGGATCAGTGCCTGATAATGGCCAAGCTGATCGGGCATTTCGTGATCGAGCCCTTTTTCATATTGCGGTTCAACGCCATCCATCCCAAAGGGAATACATTGAGTTATCAGAATTCCCGTACCGGTTTGGACATGAAAATCGGCGAAATAGCATGCCGGCACAACTACCGGGAAATCAGGGAGTTGTGATAACAGAGCAAATCGCACTTCCAACTCCATCTGCACTTTGGCGGCATCTCGACGCCTATTGTCGAAATCTCGGGAGAATTTGACGAACAGGTTGTTATGCAGATTGGGTTCAGGGCGTTTGTAGTCGACAACCAGCAGCATTTTTCGGCCTGTGCTGCCGCCGCTGACTTCACGCGCGTTATTAATACACGATACAGCATTGTTTTCTGACAACATTCCAGAGGCGCGAAATGCACGCGTAAGAAATGCAGCACCGCCTGCGATAAGCGCGTCTGCGTGAGCCGGAAATTCCAGTCCTAGCGCGTCGCCGCGCACCCAATCGACTTTGGTCATTGCCAGTTCACTTTTCCATCGTTCTCACGCTGCCCCAAAAACTCGCCCCCGCTTAACAGCCGCACGAAACTTCCATGCCCATCCGAATTTTCAATAAAAAAAAGGCCCCAACAATGTCGGAGCCTTTTCTATTTCACCGGCAGTTAGCCAGCTTTTTTCTTCTCACCTTCTTGGGCGTGGTGAGCAAACATTTTCGCCAGATCACCGGACGTTATACGACGGGTTTCCGCCTCATCTGTCGGGCGGTCACCCGGCATGGATTTCGGCGTAGTATCAACCCCATCTGCCTTGGCTTTCGCACGCAGTGCACCAACAGTCAGGTCTTCCTTCTTATTGAACTTAAACAAATCAAAGTTAAACCAGTTGATCGCGTTCAGGTGGGTAATTTTGTCGATCTGAACGTTTGTCAGGTGCTTGCACTGCTCCCACAAAAAGTCCGGGCATTCAGGCCACAGCGTATCGGAATGCGGATAGTCACACTCGTATGCCACCAGATCTTCATTCAGCTCATCGAGATTTTTCAGACCGTAAGCATCGTCGATAAAACACAGCATGAAGTGTTTCTTGAAGCGCTCGCTCGGCAACATGCCGCCGAAGTGGTTGCGGGTCCAATACTTGTGACGCGAATGGGCGAAGTCCGCGCGCTCCAGGAAGTAAGGCACCCAGCCGATGCTGGCTTCTGACAGGGCGATTTTCAGATCATACTTGTGCAGAGCTTCCAGGTGCAACCAGTCTGCGGCGCCCACAGAACTCGATAGCGGCATGGTGGTGATCCACGCTTCAATTGGCGTTTCCATGGAGGCGTGCGGCACCGGGTTCCCTGCACCGATGTGCAGACACATCACAAAATCGTGCTCGGCAATCGCCTTCCACATCGGCTCCCAGTACGCGTTATGAACGCTCGGCAAACCTTGCTTGGTGGGGTTTTCGTTGAGGGAAACTGCGGTGCAGCCTTTGGCCGCCAAACGCTTTATCTCGGCAACGGTCGCATTCATATCCCAGGTCGGCAGAATGGCGCAAGGAATAAAACGGCCTGGGTAAGCACCGCACCACTCATCCACATGCCAGTCGTTGTAAGCTCGCAGATGTTTCAAAGCCAGATCTTTATCAGGCGCCAGATGGAATTTCCCACCGTCAAAGCCCACTACGGTACCAAAGTTCAGTGAGGCGGCTACGCCGTTTACATTCATATCGTCGATACGTTTGTGCACGTTGTAAACGCCTTCACGCATCTGCTCCAACGAGTTCGGTTCCATACCGTACTCTTCCTTCGGACGACCGACGACAGCGTTCAAACCGACAGATGGCATAAACATGCCCTGATAGGTCCAGAAGGCTTTGCCTTTTTCGTCAGTACCGAATTTCGGGGCAGTGGCCAGATCATCGCCAGACAAGTGCTTGTCGAACATATCCGGCGGCTCAGTGATATGATCATCCACACTGATGATTACCATATCGTTCTTTTCCATAACATCCTCCTGTCGGCGATTACACATTTGCCGGTTTCTTACAGTTTAGATAAAACTTGGCAGACAAGTTTCGCTGTACTACGCATTCACGTATCGATTTACCAAGCAGGCTCGAACTTATCGAGGGGCTGCTCGCTCCCTTCACTAAAATCTTTAATTTCACCCACCCGTTTTGCCACTTGCTTACGCTCGGGCTGAAAGGTGTAGCAACTGGGCGGCATTTTGCTCGCATCCGATTGATTTTCCAGCGGAATCGTTCGCCCATTGGCGAGCATATTGCCCCACTGCAGCAGTTTCGCCGGCTCCTGCAACTCAGCTGCCAGCGACGCTATCCAGGGCTTGAGCTTATCGAGCCTCAAACCCGCTGCGCCTGCTGGCTCCTGCAAAACAAAACCTTTTTCTACCCACCACAACACGCAATCGCCGTTGCGCCGCACTTCAGCCCGGCGTTCATTCGCGAGCGGATCAGACACCAGAATGTCGTATACCAATGGCTGATCATCGTTAGCGTGAGCAGCGGCCAGCAGAGCCAGGTCATACAAATGCGTACAGTTACTGCGCTTGTCACTGCGGCGACCAAAATCTGCCAATGCTTCGCCGACAAATGTCTGGCGAACTTTTGCCTCGGCGCCAGGACATGTGGTCCATGGCGCACGACGCATATCCGCCTCCATACCGCGAACTATGGTGCCGTCGTGGTGAACAACCACACTCATGCAGTGAAAATCGTCTTCCACTTCGCACTGAATTTTCCCGGCACCTGGCGTAATACGAAAACGCCGTCGAAACCCGGGCAATTCATCCAGTAACACTAATCTCTCGCCAGCAGCAGCGCGGTGGCCAACGGACCACCACCCGACGTTGCAATAGCGACCTTCGGGTCATTGGCAATCTGACGCTCACCACCTTTGCCACGCAGCTGCAATACCGCTTCGTGAGCAAAGCCAAATCCATGGAACCGGCCCGCTGCTATTTGCCCACCAAAGGTATTCATTGGCAGTTCACCATCGAGCGCAATACGCTGACCGCCTTCAATAAATTTGCCACCCTCACCCACTTCACAGAAACCGAGGGCTTCCAACCAAGTCACCGCAAGAAAGCTGAAGCCGTCATAAAGCTGCACGGTATCCACGTCAGAAGGTTTGTAATCAGTGCGCTGCCAAAGGTCGCGTCCCGTATCATAGGAGGCCATCCACTCGGGTTGATCCCAACTGTGGCGGTCCACACTGCCTGCCATAGCCGCAATGCGAATCGGCGTACATTTCACCTCGTCCAGCGCATCGCCAGCAGACACAATGAGCACCGTAGAGGCATCGGTGTACTGGTCGCAGTCAAACAGACACAGCGGATCGGCGATCATGCGCGCAGACAAATAATCCTCCATGCTCAGTGGCTTGCCATGCATCAGAGCCTTGGGGTTTAACTGGGCGTTCTTGCGGTCGTTCAGGGCAACCTGCGCCAACTGCTCGCGGGTCATACCATATTTTTTTACATGGCGGTTGGCGTACTGCGCTACCCACACAGCAGCTGAAAGAGCGTTAAACGGTGCAGTCCACTGACTCATGCCGTCAACACGGTCTCGGCGCGGCATAGGGTATTCGTCAGGTCTGGCCATGGCCGCCGCTTCATACACAGTGCGATAACAGATGATGTGTCTGGCTTGGCCCGATTTAATAGCGCCAACAGCCGCCACCAGCGCGCCGAGCTGTGACGAAACTTCTCCACCACCGGAATACCATGTGGCTTTGATGCCAAGGGCATCAATCAGCTCATCCGAACCCACCGGCGAAAAACCCAGCATTTGCGGCACCCGACCGGGATAGGTGGCGACGCCGTCGATCTGGTCAATGCTCAAGCCCGCTTCGCCCAGCGCTTCCTTGACCGCATCCACCGTCAGTAACAGAGGATGGCGCTCGAGCTTCTTACCAACATCCGATTGTCCAATACCAGTGATATAGGCTTCTAGTGCTTTGCTCATGCCTTCACCTTCTCAAACAGCGGAATGTAAACATCATCCTGATGCTCAAAGGTCACTTGTACCTTGTCACCAAATTCAATCTCGTTTACCTCACAACCGACCACGTTGCTGGTGATGATTACGCCCGGCGCATCATCCAGCGCAATACGCGCCACGATGAAGGGTACTTCCATAGCCGGGTGCCACTTCTGATGATTAACGGTGAAGGTATCTACGGTGCCGATGCCCGACACGGCTTTGGCTTTGACGTTGTCAGACAGGCAGTGGCGACACACCGGGCGCGGCGGATGAATATAACCGTCGCAATCTTCGCAGTGCATGATGCGAAGTTCGCCCTGTTCACCACCGGTCCAGAAATCTCGGTTGATAGCATCAAGTTTCGGTAGCGGTCGCACGCGTTAAACCTCCCACACCAGGTTCAGGGTTTCGACACCGATCACGTTACCGCAATGGAAAGTGGGCGGCTTGGTGGCGTCTAATTTGAACTGGGGTATCGCTGCCAGCAGCTCTTCATACACTACCTGCAGCTCTACCCTCGCAAGATGCGACCCCAGGCAGCGATGAGGGCCGGCGTTAAAAGCGATATGCGGTTTGCTGCGATCCAACTTGTACTGTTCCGGATGTTCGTACTCAGCGCCGTCAAGGTCGGCACCAGGCAGGAACATGACTGCGCGCTCGTCTTTTTTCATTTCAACGCCCTGAAACACGATATCGCGATCAACTCGGCGCGGCGGTATGGTAAAGGTATAGCGCCGCAGAAGTTCTTCTGTGGCGTCTTTGATGAGCTCAGGCGCGACACGCAATTTGGCCTGCAGCGCCTGATCCATCGCCAGGTGACGTACACCGTGACCTATACCCTGCATCACAGTATCGAGCCCTGCGATAAACAGCAGCACACCGTAGTTTTCCTGATCTTCCAGAGTGATAGGCTGGCCGTCGATTTCGACCTCCCACAACATGCTGATAATGTCATCCTGAGGATTGTCTTTGCGCGCAAGAATGGTTGGGCGCATCGCTGCCGCCACATCCTGCATTGAGGTCAAGCTGTCCATAGGATTAGACGAACCGATCGCATCGAGGTGTTCGCGGGTCAGCTTGCGGTATTCGGCCAGTCTTTCCAGCGGCAAACCCAGCATCTTTAGAAACACCTGTACCGGCAGCGGCTCAGACAGGGCGTTCATCAGCTCGCATTCACCTTTGTCTGCAAACTGACTGATAAGCTTCCGAGCTAGTTCGCGGATACTCTCGCGCAACCCTTCAATAACTTTGGGGGAAAATACGCGCTGCAATGGCTGGCGGTATTTGGTGTGATCCGGCGGGTCAAGATTGATCGGCACCGCCATCGGGATTCGACCTAGTTCTTTTTCAAGCTCGCCAAAAATTGCATCCATCTGCTCACGCGGATAGATTTCATTGGAAAAGGTTTCTACATCTCGGGCAGCTTCAAAATTTGCCTGATGTCCAAACAATACCCAGTGACCATTGTTGCGTGGCGTCCAGAAAATGGGCGGCGCGTTGCGATGAATGTCCATAATCCGCTCGTGGGGATTGGCCACCAACGCCGGATCGCGATACATATCGAAGTCGAACACCAACGACTCCGGAATGTGATCCGGCTTCGCGACTGTGTCACTCAGTACTGCGTCAGTTGCCATTGGGCATCCTTATCACTTTAATCTGCCGCCCGAAATCTGCTGCTTGCCTGCGCCTAAGCCGCCGAAACCACGGGCTTTTACGGCTACCACGAGACCTACTTGCCGGGGCCTGCCTGAACCGTCATGGCAGAAAGATCTATCTGACCAGTCATCATGCCGCCCATAAAACCACCATCTACGGGTAAGGCGAGACCGTTCAGGTAACTGGCACGCTCGCTGTTCAGGAAAATCAGTGGTGCCGCTTGTTCTTCAGGCGTAGAACGGCGGTCTATGGGCTGGATAAAGCACTTGAGTACAGCGTCGTCGGTGGCCGCTTCAAAGTGGCTCATCATCGGCGTCTGGGTCGGGCCGGGCAGCGTGCAGTTGATACGAATGCCTTTCTTGATAAGCTGCGCGCCCATAAACATGGTCCAAACGCATACGGCTTCTTTAGAGAAGGCATAGCCCTCACCAACCTGGTCCATATTGTCTTCGCACCATTTTACCGCTGCATCGAAACCCTGATTGGCGATAAAGCCCATATGCTCAGCGATTTTTCGGCTGTATCCCAAACCGCCATTCGAAGAAATGGTCGCAATGCGCGAGCCCTCAGACATCAGCGGCAGCACTTTTTCTGTCAGGTGGCGCATGCCGATAAAATTAACTTTCATCACGTCCATGGCCGGTGCGGTCTGTGGCAGACCGGCGCAGTTAAAAAGCGCATCTATTTTGCCACCTACCTTTTCTACCGCTGCATCGATGGTCGCAGGATCACGCAGGTCAACAATATTAAAAGAAGCCAACTCCAGATCGGTTTCCTTGAAATCGAAACCGTGTACTTCTGCGCCCAGCTCAACCAGTTGTTTGGCGGTAGCCGCGCCCATACCTGAGAAGCAGCCACTGACAATGACGCGCTTACCTTTGTATCCCAAATAATCCATCGTCTTTCCTCTTTATTAGTCTGGCGTGAAGCGCGGGCTACTCAGCGTCGTCTTCAACGATTGTGATAATACGTTCTGGGCAGGAACGCGCACCGCGACGGGCCAGCTGCTCCATACCCTCAGGCACGTCGATTTCCTCAACGGCGATGTAGCCATCGTCGTCCAACTCAAACAGCACTTCGGAGATTGCTGCGCAGCGGGCATTGCCCACGCAAGCCGACTTGTCGATACGGATTTTCATGATTAAAAACTCCTATTTTCTTGCGGCTGGCCAAGCCTTCGCAGTTTGAGCTATTATACATCAGTGCTGTCCAATAGCAACACGGAAGGGCACCCCTGAACAGGAGGCACTATGCCTATAAAAAACATAGGCTTAGCGCATTTTTTGCGGCCCGCAA
>NZ_JBVBUV010000044.1:0-31423 GCF_057445395.1 Litorivivens sp. | reverse complement strand
TGGCGGTGATAGTTATCACGCAAGGCGGAGAAAATTGGCACCAGAGTGCCCGCAGGCACAAGACTTGGTGATCCACTGCGCAAATCGACGACATCGCCGGTGCTTTCAACGGGGAAGGTACCAAAATCGGTTCCGCGCGCTGCGCTATTCCACTCCCGAACGTTAGAGATGGATTTGACTAAGAGATTCTCAGATACGTCCCATTCCAGCGTTACTGCATGGCTGTCGATATCAGAATTGGACTCATCCGGGTCTGTATTGGTGAGCGGCAAAACCTCCAAACGCTCGGCGCTAGCCGAGGCCGCCGCCTGCTCGTAGTAGCGGCCACCATAAAACTGACCGTTAGGATCAGCGTAAATAGGACGCACATGACTGAGCTGCTGCGTATTGGCATTACTCTCCCGGCGTGATCCATCAAAAATGTAATCCAGCGCCACCGTATCGGAAACCTTCCAACGCGCCGCCAGTCGATAATACTGGCCGCTGTTGTCGCCCAGTGATTTGCCATTATAGAGGCTTTCCAGCTCCCGCTCGGCTTCCTTGCGCATATAGGAAAACTTAAAGGCCAACGGGCCGAAATCGGGAGAATCTGCCGATGCCATTACCCGGTTATAACCCTGATCGCCGGCGCCCAATGCCAGCTTGAAGCCAGGCTCACCGTTAGGCTTTTCAGTAATGATATTCAGCGCGCCACCGATGGTATTACGCCCAAACAGCGTACCCTGCGGCCCGCGCAGCACTTCAATGCGCTTGAGATCAACAATATCAAAGGCCAGCCCGGTTGAGCGCGCAAGATAGACACCATCCATGTAAACACCAACGGTCGGATCTATCGTGAGAGCTGTTTCACCCGACGATACGCCTCGAATGGCCATGGCGTAATTATCCTGACTTCCGCTCTGTTTCTGCATACGCAGATTGGGCGTGAAGTCGGCGACATCTTTTGCCTCGCTGGCGCCTAACTGCTCCAGATCAGCGCTGGAAAATGCCGCTACCGACACGGGTGTGTCCTGCAGCGACTCTTCAACTTTACGTGCGGTGACAATCACCTCCTCAATGGTAGCGGAGCGTTTATCTGCAACCTGAGCATGAGCAGGAGATATAAGGGTTGCCGTCAACGCGACAACCAGAGGATATCGACGATTCATGGGTACACCTGTCTTTAATAGTTATAGTGGCGTAACCGACACTTTATGCTCCAATGAATTAGCTGTAAACCAATTTCAATGGAACCCGAAATACAAAAAAGCCGGCAAATTGCCGGCTCAAGCTTTAACGAGCGTGCTAGCTCATAACTTTGCTCAGCGGTTGAATTCGTAGATAAAATCTAGCCCCCAGCTGCGCAGTTCACCCCAGTTTACAACCGCAAAACCCAATTGCCCAAAGTCGATACCAAAATCCCGATATTCATTGTTCTCGAGGTTCTTACCCCAAGCAGCAACGGTTAGCTTGCCATCCATAAAGGCAGGGATTTCCGTGATAGTCGCGCGAGCATTTACCAGATGATGGTCATCAGATTCGTCGTAGAGATTAAACTGGGGGTGAAAGCTAATTTCATCGGTATAGGTTGCGTCAACCCGCAGGGTCAGCTGCCCCCACTCTTTCGGTGCAAACGTGTACTCAAGCGCCAATGAGCCCTGATGCTGTGGCGCATACGTGTTATCAAGTGCACCATTACCTGCAATATCGACATTACTGCTACCTACCGGAAAACCCGTAACCGGATTGACTTTGGTAGTAATAAACTCCTTATGATCCACGTCGATATAGCCGTAGGTCGCGATAACACGTGCACCAATAAATGGAAGATAGACAGCCTCCAGCTCAAAGCCATCTACAACATTTTCACCTGCGTTTACGATATTCGTTGAGGCGCCGCCGCTGCCAGCAGTGAACTGCGCGACCTGCCGATCTTCATATTCAGTATGATAAACCGCCGCATTTAGACGCAGTTTTCTGTCAAACAGATCAGACTTAACCCCTATCTCATAAGAAACTATATTCTCTTCGTCGAACGGGGTTCGGAAGTCGCTTTCAGTTGACGCGCGAACGTTGTAGCCACCTGAACGATAGCCGGTAGCTATACGAAGGTAACTGCTTACCTCATCGCTAAAACGGTAGTCTGCAATGAAGCTGGGGTTAAATTTGCTCCAGTCGTTGTCATCAACAAAGGTTTGAGTAGCGGGCGGGTTACCAAAGCCGTTGGTCAAGGTCGTTTCTTTATCATCCGTTGTGTACCGATAGCCTAACGTCAAATCCAGATCAGCCACAGGTGAAATAGTGAATTGGCCGTAGATCGCGGTGGATTTATTGTCGGTAGCATAGGCAAAGGCAGGACGCGATATCAGCACCGATGATCCAATCAGCGCCGGAGTGAACGCGGCATTCCCCGGAGTACAGACTGCGCTTGCTGCAACACAGGTTGGCAATACGAAAGATTGCGGGTTAGTTTCATCAGCCTGCTCTTCAAAGTAATACACGCCGACATTGTATTTCAGATAATCATCAAACAACGTACCTACAACCTGAAACTCCTGTGAAATCTGTTTCTGGAAAGAATGGCGCTGCGCTGAGAAGATCGGAATCAGCGTTCCACCGGGGATCGGCGTGAATGCTGGCCCGAACTGGCCAGACAGATCATACATCGTGCCAAAGGTAACCGGGAAAGAACCAAATTGGGTTGCCCGTGAGAGACTTGTCCAGTCACGGTAACTGGAGATGGACTTGACCGTCGAGTTTTCCATCCAATCCCACGTAACCGTGACAGCGTGCCCGTCGATATCAGAAGCCGTTTCATCGGAATCTGAACTGGTCATATACAGTTTACCCTGGCGATCCGGGCTAGCCGCCGCAGCTGCAGCTACGTAGTACTGACCACCATAGGTCGGACTCGCCGGGTTGGCATAAGTAGAGCGCACATGGGAAATCTGCGTGGTTGCGGTATTACTTTCACGATCAGATTTATCGTAAACGTAATCGACCGAAATAGCTTCAGATGGCACCCAGTTAACCGCTAAACGAAACGCCTGAGCTTCACCATTACCAAGCTGCTCTCCGTTATAGATACTCTCGAATTGCCCATCATGTTTACTGGTTCGCACCGACATCTTAGCGGCAACATTTCCCCATGCGGGGGTATCCACAGTGGTGTGATAGCTGCGCGTATCTCGAGCGCCGTAACTGACCGCCTGGCGGAAGGCAAATTCACCCTTCGGTTTTTCTGTAATGACATTGATGGCACCACCAATGGTATTACGGCCGAACAACGTTCCCTGCGGACCTCGCAACACTTCAATGCGCTTAAGGTCGACAATATCAAACGCCGCACCGGTGCTCCGGGCGATATAGACTCCATCTTGATAGATACCTACAGTGGGATCTATCGCAAGTGCGGTCTCTCCTGAAGCCACGCTTCGAATGCCAATCGCGTAATTGTCCTGACTCGCTGACTGCTTACGCATGGTTAAACCCGGCGTAAAATTAGCCACGTCCTTTGCTTCTGACACACCAATCTGGGCCAGATCGTCTGCACCAAATGCCGATACCGATACCGGCGTATCCTGAAGTGATTCTTCGACCTTCTGTGCCGTAACAATCACTTCTTCAATGACTTTGGAGCGGTTGTCTGACGGCTGCGCGACTAGAGTAAGGGATGTCGATGACAGCACTGCGGCAAGAACGGATATAGACGTCCGGTCATTATTTCTCTTCATGCTACTGCTCCTGGAACCGTTAACAAGAAACTACCAGCCCTCGTCTCCCCCCGGAGCAGATGCGCTGGAATACTTTCACTAGCCTTACCTGTCAGTAAGTTATAGTAGGTAGCTATAGTTATTTCCAATCGCCATACAATCTATTTCGGTTTTTACGTATTAGCTACGGTAACTAAAATCCAAAAATACCAACCAACCTAATGATTTTCTTATAGTTTTCATCAACCTCGCTCTTTCACTCTATTTTACTGAGCCGCCCCCTCACCCTTTTGGACGAGCCAATGCAGCCGCGCTAATTAATTGATGTGGACGACCTGAAGCTCATGCATGATCAATTTGGTCACGCCATAGAGACCGTTTGCTCACTGCAGTTGGCAACCAGATCAAACAGGATGTAGGAAGCCGCGGAATCTGCTGCAGGTCCGGGGGAGATGAATTCTGGGTACTGCTGAGCAATGATCAAGTTCTGGCCCCAAAAGAATTCGTCGCCAGCCTTTGCGAGAGCTTGTCGAGGCTAGAGACAGCGGCTGGCAATATTCACCTACCTGTATCGGTGAGCACGGGCGTTGTATGGGCGGACAGCCTGCTTCTAACTGACATAGAGGCGCTGATAAGAAAAGCCGACGATGCCGTGTACTCTGCCAAGGAATCCGGCAAAGGGCGCATGGTGTCCGTATCAGCGTCGACAATACCCATCTAGACAGATAACCAACAAACTCGGCACGCGGCTATTCTATTTGGGCGGGAAGCGTAATTGTCGGTCGGGATTAATCAGAACAGGCTAAGGCCTGCTCTGACCCTTCGGGCAGCGCCGCTGCGCGGCTTGTTTAAAATGCTGGCGCATTTTATCGAACGGAGGGTTCTCACCCGGCCTCTTGGCCGGATAAACAAAAAACCCGGCTGAAGCCGGGTTCTTTGTTTATATGGCGGAGAGGGAGGGATTCGAACCCTCGATCCAGTTTCCCAGATATACCCTTAGCAGGGGCACGCCTTCAGCCACTCGGCCACCTCTCCAAAATCGTCGTACTGTCGATCGTTCTTTTTAGCGGCGGATTTAATCGGTTTTAGCCGTCAGAATCTGCCTTTGCGCACGGCTGCAATCACCATAAACGCACACCACGCCACTCTTGCGGCGCAACGAAAAACGCGCGGCATCATACCACACTGAGCGAATATGCAAAGGGGGGGCTGCTAGAAAAACGCAAAATTGCTCAATTATTCAGCAGCTTGCGCATCTAAACCGCTTTCCTTACGGATTTTTTCGTAGACTTCCTCGCGATGGACGGCCACATCCTTAGGGGCCGTCACACCTATGCGTACCTGATTGCCTTTGATACCAAGTACGGTCACCGTAACTTCGTCGCCAACCATCAGTGCTTCACCGATACGACGGGTGAGAATCAGCATGTAATATCTCCACGTTATCTCTCCGTGATAACTGGGTTACGCCGTCCGGGGCAACTGTAATGAATATCAGGAAGGCTCCTGGATAGGTTCCTTATCCAGCTCGAAACCATCGTGCAGCGACCTGACCGCCAGCTCAAGGTACTTCTCATCAACCACCACCGATATCTTGATCTCGGAGGTAGTGATCATTTGAATATTGATGCTTTCCGCCGCGAGGATTTTGAACATCTTGCTGGCTATCCCAGCGTGCGACCGCATTCCCACGCCTACTAGAGAGACCTTCACAATTTTGGCGTCGGCTTTCACTTGCTCCGCACCAATCTTCTCGGCAATTCCTCGCAGTATCGCTTCGGCTCGCGCAAGATCGTTGCGGTGTACTGTAAATGTTAGATCAGTTTTGCCGTCATCGCCAACGTTTTGTATTATCACGTCAACCTCGATATTGGCGTCACCGATCGGCGCCAGTATCTGCGAGGCGACGCCCGGGCTATCCGGCACCCCCACTACGGTCAGTTTCGCTTCATCGCGGTTAAAGGCGATACCTGCAATTGAAGGTGTTTCCATTTCCGATTGTTCCTCAAGGCTGATCAGGGTTCCGGGGCCCTCTTGAAAACTGTGCAGTACGCGCAGCGGCACATTAAACTTGCCAGCGAACTCAACTGCACGAATTTGCAGAACTTTTGAGCCCAGGCTGGCCATTTCCAGCATTTCTTCAAAGGTAATACGGTCAAGACGTCGCGCGTTTTCAACCACCCGAGGATCCGTAGTATATACGCCGTCCACGTCGGTATAGATCTGACATTCGTCAGCTTTAAGTGCGGCAGCAATGGCGACAGCCGTGGTATCGGAGCCCCCACGCCCCAGCGTAGTGATATTGCCTTGCTCGTCGACACCCTGAAACCCGGCCACGACCACTACGCGGCCAGCGGCCAGGTCTGTGCGAATATTGTCGTTGTCTATTTCTCGAATCCGCGCTTTTGTGAAAGCACTGTCGGTTAGAATCTTTACCTGGGCTCCGGTGTACGAGCGGGCCTCTAGACCTCGCTCTTCCAGCGCCATGCTCAGCAGCGCAATGGTAACCTGCTCACCGGTAGAGACCAGCACATCCATCTCACGCGGATTCGGTTTATTGCTGATCTGTTTGGCAAGGTCAATCAAACGATTGGTTTCACCGCTCATGGCCGATACAACCACGACAACGTCATGCCCTTGCGCGCGAAACTTACCTACTTTTTCAGCAACAGACTGGATGCGCTCTACTGAACCCACCGAGGTGCCACCGAACTTCTGAACTATCAGACTCATTGATTTGCTTTCCAACAATAAGGGCTCTACCCGCAAACTTGGCGCCCATAACAACCACGTTGCTTAGGCTCCTGTTTAACCGGCGAACATTCCCACCTATAGATTCTTGACATACTCTGCTGCCACCGCGAGGGCCTTTTCGACATTCGCTGGCTGATCGCCGCCACCCTGCGCCATATCTGGTCGGCCACCGCCCTTGCCGCCGACCGCTGCTGCGGCCTGACGCATTAGGTCACCCGCTTTGAAGCGACCAGTCAGGTCTTTGGTAACACCAGCGGCCAGCGCCACTTTATCGCCTTCGACAGCCGCCAGTAACAGAACACCCGACTGCAGCTTGTTTTTCAGCTGATCCATGCTGTCGCGAAGAGATTTGGCATCGGCGCCTTCAATCTTCACCGCCAACACTTTAACCCCATTGACCTCAACAGCCTCGGCCGTCAAATCACGACTGCCTGCAGTGGCGAGTTTGGCCTTGAGCCGATCAATTTCTTTCTGCAGCTCGCGGTTGCTGCTCACCAGCTGCCCAAGCTTACTGTCAAAGTTTTCCGGCGTCGCTTTGAGCGTCGCCATCGCAGCGCCCAAACGCTTGCGATCAGCAGACACTTCCTGCAACGCCCCTTCGCCAGTCACGGCTTCAATACGCCGTACACCAGAGGCAACGCCGTATTCAGCACTAATGCGAAACAGGCCAATGTCGCCCGTTCGGTCAACGTGAGTACCACCGCAAAGCTCTACCGAGAAGCCATCCCCCATGCTGAGCACACGAACCTCATCACCGTATTTCTCGCCGAATAACATCATGGCGCCGGCCTGTTTGGCGCTTTCAATGTCTGTCACCTGAGTTTCTACCGCCGTATTGCGGCGGATTTGCGCATTCACCATGGCTTCGATGGTTTGCAGTTCTTCCGCACTCACTGATTCGGGGTGAGAGAAGTCAAAGCGAAGCCGTTCAGCATTCACCAGTGAGCCTTTCTGGGCAACGTGATCACCCAGCACCGTTCGCAGGGCTGCATGCAGCAAGTGGGTCGCCGAGTGATTCAACGCCGTCGCCTGACGAATATCGGCCTTTACCTCTGCCGTAACCGCATCGTTTACCTTGAGCGCACCACTGACAAGGCTCCCATGGTGTAAGTGATGATCGCCATTCTTCTGGGTATCAAGCACTTCAAACCGGGAGGTGGCCGCCGTAATCAAGCCTGCATCCCCGGCCTGACCACCGGATTCTGCGTAGAACGGCGTTTTATCCAGAACGACGACACCGCTTTCCCCCTCGGCCAGCGAGGACACCGCAGCACCATCTTTGAACAGCGCGACAACACGGGCATCACCGACTAACGAACTGTACCCACAGAATTCGGTCTGGCCGTCGAGCTCCAGTTTCTCACCACTGGCCATCTTGAACGAACTGGCTGCCCGGGCGCGCTCGCGCTGCTGTTGCATACAAGCTTCAAAGCCCTCCATATCCAGAGTGAGGTCTTTTTCACGAGCAATATCGGCCGTCAGATCAACGGGAAAGCCGTAGGTATCGTACAGACGAAAAACCGTTTCGCCCGGAATCACGCTACCTGCCAACCCTTCGAGATCCTGTTCGAGGATACGCATACCCTGATCCAGGGTTTTGGCAAACTGCTCTTCCTCGTTAAGCAGCGCTTTTTCAATGCGCGCCTGTCCCTTAATCAGCTCGGGATAGGCCCCGCCCATTTCTTTTGCCAGCGGGCCAACGAGCTTGTGGAAGAAGGCGTCGGTCGCACCGAGCTTATTACCGTGGCGCGCTGCGCGGCGGATGATGCGGCGCAACACATAGCCGCGCCCTTCGTTGGACGGCATAACACCGTCACTGATCAAAAAGGCACAAGATCGAATATGATCGGCAATAACGCGCAGCGATTTGTTCTCCAAATCGCTGGTGCCGGTCACCTCAGCGGCCGCGCCAATCAGGTTTTGAAACAGGTCAATTTCGTAGTTACTGTGAACGCCCTGCATTACCGCGGCAATACGCTCCAGCCCCATGCCGGTATCAATAGAAGGGTTTGGCAACGGACTCAACTCGCCGCTGGCATCGCGATTGAACTGCATGAACACCAGGTTCCAGATTTCAATATAGCGATCGCCATCGTCATCAGGGCTGCCGGGCGGGCCACCGGGGACATCCGGGCCGTGATCGTAGAATATTTCCGAGCTGGGGCCGCAGGGACCAGTGTCCCCCATCTGCCAGAAGTTGTCCTCGTCCAGTCTGGAAAAACGCTCTGCGCTTACGCCGAGCTCTTTCAGCCAGATATCGGCGGCCTCATCGTCGGACACATGCACGGTTACCCAGAGTTTTTCCGGGGGCAGTTTGAATTCCTTGGTCAGCAGCTCCCAGGCAAACTGGATGGCCTCACGCTTGAAGTAATCGCCAAAGCTGAAGTTCCCCAGCATTTCAAAAAAGGTATGGTGGCGAGCGGTATAGCCGACATTTTCCAGGTCGTTGTGTTTGCCGCCGGCACGCACACAGCGCTGCGAGCTTGTGGCACGAGTATAGGGCCGCTGGTCATCCCCCAGAAACACATCTTTGAATTGCACCATACCCGCATTGGTAAATAGCAGGGTGGGGTCATTGCCCGGCACCAGCGAGCTGCTGTCGACAGGAGCGTGGCCCTTGCTCTCAAAATACTTCAGAAAGGCGTCGCGAATTTCAGCGCTTTTCATTCGGAGTCCCGTTATCTCATCTATAGTCAGATACAAAACACCTGCCGGGGCCTTAGGGCTCGTCCGGCAGGTGTTTGAGTGAATTCAAAAGTGGCGGAGTATAACGGAACCTGCGGCACTTGTATCGCCTACAGCCCGCGCTCCTACAGGGTTTCAGCCCAGTTTTTCGTCTGCGGTCAGTTGCCGGGCCTCAGACTCGAGCATCACCGGGATACCGTCGCGCACCGGGTAGGCTAGCCCACTGGCTTTGCACACCAGCTCATTTTTTTCTTCATCGTATTGCAGCGGCGCCTTGCTTACCGGGCAAACCAGAATTTCCAGCAGTTTTTTATCAATCATTCCTACTCTCACTGAGCCGACTGGCCCGTTAATTTTGCGGCGTATTGCCCGACGCAGCCCCGGACTGAGCAGGCATTGGCCCCACGTGTAATACGGGGTCAAGCCGCACATTAAACCAGTTCATACGCCAATCCAGGTGCGGCCCGGTCGCACGCCCCGAGGCCCCTACTCTCGCAACCGGCTCCCCCTGACGAACCGTCTGCCCTTCCTTCACCAGCACTTCGCTGAGATGAATGAAGGTGGAAGAAATGCCATAACCATGATCCATCACCAGCGTGCCGCCGGAAAAATACATGTCCGGATGAGCCAATCGCACGATTGCGTCGGCCGGTGCCACCACCGGCGTGCCGGTGGGCGCCGCCACATCCACACCATAGTGGGGGCGACGAGGCTCGCCATTATAAACACGCTGACTGCCGAATACACCTGTGATTGGGCCCTGCAAGGGCCAGATAAAAGGCTCGGCGAAAGCCAGGCTTCGGCTAACCTTGCGCCGGGCGGCACTGACCATTGCACCCTCCTGCCGAATGCGATCAAGCACTTCCGGCGGCGGTGTCACTGTATTTTGGGGAACGCCCTCGATCCGCTGAATATCATATTCGCGCTGGCGAATCTTAAGAGCCTGTTCGCGACACGCATCCCCGGCGCAGATTTTCAGGGTCGCAACCGGCTTGGCGTCGCGATCAAAACCAAAGGCAAAAAGCCCGTTGTCGGTCAGTCGCAGGGCCTTACCGTCAAGCCAGACCTGTTCGCCGGGCTGGGCCTGACCAATCAACAGGCCGCCCTGCGCAAGCTCGCCGCGCAATTCTACAGCGTGGCTCGCTACCGCCCAAAGCCCAATAAATACAGCCAGACAAAATCGCATATTTCCCTCATGATGCTGTCGTTAAAACCGGGAGGATACCGTTAAACTAGGAGCCTGTGTTTTCCAGGTATTCAGGAGCCTGCATGAGCCGCTACCGCCCTCCGCGACCGAGAAGTTCAGCTTACATTACCGCCGAAGGGGAAAAAACCTTGCGTGAAGAATTGCGTCAGCTGTGGAAGGTAGAGCGCCCGCAAGTAACTGCTGTGGTGCATGAAGCTGCCAAGAACGGGGATCGCTCCGAAAACGGAGACTACATCTACGGCAAGCGGCGACTGCGTGAAATTGACAGCAGAGTGCGCTTTCTCACCAAGCGACTGGATGATCTAACCGTGGTAGACCGCCCCCCGGCAGACCGCAGCAAAGTGTTCTTCGGCGCCTGGGTAACCCTGGAGGATGAGGCCGGAGAAACAATGGAGTACCGAATTGTTGGCCCGGATGAGTTCGACCTGAAAGCACGCAAACTCTCGATGGACTCACCACTGGCCCGAGCCATGCTGGGAAAACGGCTGGATGATGAAGTGGTACTGCAGGCACCCGACGGCGTTCGGCAATACTACCTGGTCGGTATACGCTACGAATAGCTGCACACCCCACCATTTCTTGCCGCGCAGAAATAGAAAGGACATGATTGCCGCCGCACATCCAGCTTTCACACAAGGCCTTGCACGCTAAAACGCATCGACAACTCAAATAAGGCGGCTCACCGCTTGCTACTAGTCAGTATCTGAGCCGACGACGACAAGGAGCGCAACGTGAACGTGTCATCCGATCTGCAGCATCGCCAATTCACCAGTGACAATATTTCCGGCATTGTTCCCGAGGCGATGAACGCACTGATTCAGGCTAATTCGGGCCACGCTCTGCCGTACGGCAGCGACCCATGGGTCGCTGAACTGAACCGGGAAATACAGCGCGTATTCGACACCCAATGCAGCACCTTTCCCGTGTTCAATGGCACCGGCGCTAATGCACTCGCGTTGGCCGCGATAAGCCGCAGCCATCACTCAGTTATGGCTCACCAGTCAGCCCATATAGCGGTAGACGAAGTCAACGCTCCTGGCCTGATGGGCGGTGGGCTGCGCATTGAAACCATCGCTGGTGAAAATGGGCTTATTTCTCCCTCGGCACTGCGCCACCGCATTGGCCAAGCGCGGGGCATACATAGCTCCAAACCCGGCGTACTTAGCCTGACGCAGGCAAACGAGCTAGGACTGTGTTATCGCCCGGAGCAGATAGCCGAGCTTTCCGCCATTGCCCGCGAACATGACATGGCCGTACATATGGACGGTGCGCGCTTCGCCAATGCCGTCGCAGCTCTGGGCGTAACACCAGCCGACATCACCTGGCGAGCTGGCGTGGATGTACTTGTGTTAGGCGGTACCAAGCTCGGCCTACCCTTCGGCGAGCTCGTCATCTTCTTCAATGAGGCGTTGGCCAGAGATTTTGAATGGAAGCGAAAACAGGCTGGGCAACTCGCGTCCAAAATGCGTTTTCTCGCAGCCCCCTGGCTTGGGGTATTAAAGGAGGATTGCTGGCTGCACTACGCCGCGCAATGCAATGCCAAGGCACAAGAAATCGCCGTTCGCGCTGCCGCAATCCCCGATATTCAGCTGGCCGTTCCACAGCAGACCAACGCCGTTTTTCTGCAGCTCAACGATGCCCAACAAACTGCCATATCTGAGCGCGGCTGGATACTGATCAATCTGACTGAAGAGAGCGGTGTACGGATACTATGCTCCTGGGATATCACGCAGCGCGATATCGACGCGTTTATTTCCGATCTGGAGCAGCTGTGATTTAGCATACCGCTGCGAAACGCCGCATCTATAAGCCTGCTAAGCTCAGCTCAATCTGGGTGCGCTGGAACGCTTACGCTCAGCGCGCAGATTAATCCAAATGCCGGCGAGCATTATGGTCGCACCGGCAAATACCCAAAGGTCCAGCATCTCGTCAAAAATCCACCAGGCCAGCAGCGCAATCAGCGGCAAACGCAAAAAATCCATCGGGATAACGACATTGGCAGGCGCCAACGAAAGTGCCTTGGTTAGGCAGTAATGGGCAGATAGTGCTGCGAGTGCAATTGATACCAAACAGGGCCACTGCCATGCCGGGGGCACAATCGGATCGAATATGAATGCAATTGCCGCCATCGGCAGCTGCAAAAAATTCATCAACACCAGCACTGACAACGGCGAATCTGTAAGCGTAATTTTGCGAGTCAGCGTGTGAGCAATACCAAAGGCGAAAGCCCCTATCAACATGACCACCGTACCGTGCTCTACCGGGACCAGGCCCGGCCGCACGATTATCAACGAACCCAGAAAGCCAAGCGCGACGGCCGCTAGCCTTGGCGGCGTTATTTTTTCATCCAGCAACAAGGCCGCAAACAATAGCGACCAGATCGGCACCGTAAATTCCAGCGCGAATACTTGCGCCAACGGGATCAGCGAAATAGCAACAAACCAGGCGTATTGCGCCGCAAAGTGCACGCTATGTCGAACCAACTGCGTTGCCGGCTGCCTTACTATCAGTCGGTGCCCCCCTATCAAGGGCAAGCAACACAGTAACACTCCCGAGGCGACAATATTGCGATAAAACATCAGCTGCAGGGGGGTTAGATCGCTCAGCACAATGCGAGCCGCGATGGCCATCGCCGAAAACGAAGCGATGGCACCGGCCATCCAGGCCGCCGCCCGCAAAGGATTATTCATGGTGTTTCGTCAGAAAAGGTTTTGAGGTATTCAATCACATCCGCGCGATCCTGTGCATCAGGAATCCCCAGACTCATCATCGTGTTGCCAGGCAAAAACTTTTGCGGATCAGCCAGCCATACATTCATTAATTCCGGCGTCCAGACGAAATCCGCCTGCTTCAGGACCTCACTGTAATACGCAAAGCCGCTCTGGCTACCCACGCGTTTATTGAAAATATTCCACAAGCTCGGCCCATTGTTGTGTCCAACGGACTGCTCCGGATAGTGACAGGTTCGGCACGGGCCAAACGTGAGCATACCGCGCTGCGCATCCCCTGCCGGCAACTGCGCCTGTAACGTGGCACTCAAGCTGAACAGCAATAGCAGCAGGATTCTCATACCGCAGCCTCCGTCGCATGTTTGCCCGCGCGACGGCCAAAGAACGTACCGTCACCGACAGAAACCCCACTGGCTACATAGGGCGCTACCGGCAATCCCGCACTCGTGCGGCCAGCCGCATACAGACCCGGAATCGCCTCATTCCAGCTGTTGAGTACCTGGCTGTGCGTATTGGTACGCAGGCCACCGAAGGTATGCGCCGGAAAAAATGCCTTGTCGACACTCAGGTCATAGGCCACAAAAGGGGCCTGCCTGAGCGGGCTCAGATAATCGGCAACCTTGCCAAACAGCGGGTCGCTGCGTTTGCTCGCATTTCGGTTGTAGTAATCCACGGTCTCTACCAAAGCTCGCTCGGGCAGCTTCAGTTGTCGCTCAAGCTCACCAATTGACGAGGCGCGCGCCACTTCCCGAACGCGGTAGTCATCATAGCCATATTGGCTGACCTTATCGGCTATCAGCCAAGCCTGCCCGCCTTGATGATAGGCGATTTGATGCCCCAGAAACGCATGGTAATGGTCCTCACCAATAAAGCGCTGTCCTCGACGATTCACAACCACACCCTTCAATACATGGTCAGGTAGGTACAAAGGCATAATCGCGAAGCCGTGATGCATTTGAGCAGTTGTCGCACCAGCGGCAATTCCCATTTGAATCCCCATGCCCTGGTCTCCAATATTGCCCCAGGGCACCGAGCATTGGGCAAGCTCCGGCGCATGCACCGCAAGCATTTCACGGTTGTGAATAAATCCCCCCGCTGCGAGGATCACGCCGCGTTTGGCTCGCAGCTGTCTGGTTTTGCCGTCCATCTCCACCTCCAAACCCACCACGCGACCATCACTTTCGGTAATCAGTCTGCGGCAAGTTACCCCGGTGAGGTACTTCGCACCCGCACGCTGTGCGGCAGGAATCAAGGCCTCCATCAGACTGCGCCCGCCCGTCCAGCCGGCATGCCCCGGCACGTGCCCCCTCGGTGCAGGCCGGGCCAATGCTGCGTACTCTCGCACCTGCTCCGAACCCGAGTAGTAAAGGGAATCAACCGTACCCGGCAAACCTTTCACCTCGGTAAATGAAGGCTCATAGTGAACCCCATGAGCAACCAGCCAATCAAAATGCTCGGGCGACTGTCGACAATACAGGTCAATCTTGTCCTGTTGTGCATACAGACCACTGGCCGCCAGCAGATAAGAACGCATAGCCTCAACCGAGTCTTCTATACCACAGGCCTTCTGCAACGCCGTGCCGCCGCCGCAGTAAACCACACCACCCGACATGGCCGACGAACCGCCAAGTTTTGGCAGCATTTCTAACACCAGAACAGTAGCGCCGGCCTGAGCGGCCTCAATCGCGGCCGCCGTTCCGGCCGCTCCGGAGCCGACAACCAACACATCGACACTGGCGAACCAGGATGTAACGCTGCCACTTGGCAGTGTGGCTGCAAGAGAGGCAAGAGGCGCGGTGGCTGCGCCAGCTAGAAGCGATCGTCGAGTAATGGTGGACATGTTGTACGGATTCCGGCCACAAACGCTGGCACTCAACAATACACTAACGGTGGGGGAAGGTGGGGACAGGTATGACAGGCCTCAGATCAAGCTATTAAACCAGACTTATAAAATGTGGAGCCCGAACCCCCCAGCGTCAAACCGCCCCTGACTTTTCAGGATAGTTCCTGCCTACTCCGCCAACCCCGGCAGCGAATTGGCTAACGCGGACGACCTTGCGGTTTCGAAACCGTAAGTCGATGAGAGATTGCCCCTGAAAAATCCCAACACACATCAACCCCTGTAGGCTGTCGGTCTGAAATAGCATTCCGCACACAGTAAGACCGACCCCATTTCGCAATTACTGTGCACAACGAGCCTCAAATTGTGTTATTCAAGGAGATGCGATAACGCACCTCGCTTTCTATATATTTTTGCCAACTGCTAGGATTTAACATGGAAAAAATTATCTACGCCTTGTGGAAACATGACTCGCAGTCAGGCGATGAGTTTCGAGAAATATTGCTCACGCAACTGGCGCCTGCATTGAGACGCGAAACAACCCACAACATGCGGCTGTGCGTGTCTGACTCTGACGTCAGTCCTGCTGCGAGCTATCGCATTGAAAATGCAAAACCTGTTGCTGACGCGATACTGTCGCTGTGGCTCGACAGCTCGGTTTACCGTGAGAGCATCGAAACAGAGATTGCAAAGCATACAACGCGCTTTGCCGGCTATCTGGTGACTGAGTCTGAACCACTCATAAATGCCACCCACCCTCCAAAGCAAGGCGAGCGCACCGTGGGAATGAACCAGGTGGTCTTTCTACAAAAACCTGATCGATTGACTTTTCAGGAGTGGATTGAGATCTGGCACGGCAGTCACACGCAAATAGCCATCGACACCCAATCGACCTTTGGCTATCGGCAGAATGTGGTGGCCAGAGCGGTGACCGAGAATGCACCACCTTGCGATGCCATTGTGGAAGAGAATTTCCCTGAAGCTGCCATTTATGGGCGCGAAGCATTTTATGACGCCGGTGACGACGCTCAGCTACTACAACAGCGAGAAACCCAGATGATGGAAAGCTGCGCGCGCTTTATCGACTTCGACAAAATTGACTGTATCCCTATGAGCGAATACGTTATAGGCTAGTATTGTAAGCAGTAAATAAGAACAAGAGTAATACTCATGCTGATTCTCTCGCTTATTTGGGCCTGGATCGCCTGGAACGTGTACCGGCCGTGGCACGGAAAACCCGAATCCTTTGGCGTGATCAGCTTTGCCTTTGGGCTGTTAGCCGGCGAGCTGCCACTCCACTTTGTCGCCGTTGAGTTTCTCATCACTATTGGCTTGATAGCCGCCGATGGACTACACGGCTTACTGGACGCATCAGCCGTACTTATCGCCGGCGCGTCGTGGCTTGCGCTGGCCCAGTTTCACAACCAGGCCGACGGCGCGCGCGAGGAAGTACTGGACGCCGCCCGCCAGGCCTTGGGTGACGATTTTGCCGATAAGATCCCTGCGCAGCGTCGCCGCACCATCCCGCCTGGGCCTGCACCGGGCCAGATTATCCACCCCTTTGGCTATCAGGTGCCCGGCGTTAAACGGGTGCGCAATGTGGCCTATTTCAGGGAGCACGAAACCGAACTCAAGCTCGACATCTTTCATCACGAAACTCAGCCACCCAACGCGCCTGTTCTGGTGCAGATACATGGCGGCGCCTGGATTATCGGAAACAAAGATCAGCAAGCACTGCCGCTGATGGGACAACTGGCCAGCCGAGGCTGGGTCTGCGTAACCCTCCAATATCGCCTCAGCCCCGCAGCCACATTCCCAGACAACATTATTGACTGCAAGCGCGCGCTGGTATGGATCAAGGAAAATATCGCCAATTACGGGGGCGACCCCAATTTTATCGCCGTAACCGGCGGTTCGGCCGGCGGTCACCTCTCGGCTCTACTGGCACTGAGCGCAAATAATCCGGACTTTCAGCCCGGCTTTGAAGACAAAGATACCTCGGTACAGGCGGCTGTTCCCTTTTACGGCATATATGACTTCACCAACAGTCAGGAACAACGCCAGCACCCCGGACTGGAAAACTTGTTAACCAAGCATGTCTTGAAGTGCTCCCTTTCTGATAACCCGGAACTATGGCGCCAGGCATCACCGCTTTACCACGTTTCGGACAAGGCCCCGCCCATGCTGCTAATTCACGGCGAAGGCGATACCCTTGCGCCCATCGCCGAGTCACGCGTGCTATACAAAGCACTGAAGGAGATACCGGGTGTACGGGTTGGCCTGGCTGAGCTGCCCTATGCTCAGCATGCTTTCGAACTCTGGTATTCACGGCGGAGCGTACAGGTTATCTGCGCCTTGGAATACTTCCTCTCGGCGCTGCACGAAGAACACCTAAAGCGCTAGCAGATTGTGCGGTTGACGGCGCCGCTATACACTGCGGCGATGCTTTCCACTGTTCCCAACGCCCCCGTACAGCTGCCCAACGACCCGGGCACCTCGCACGCCTATCGCCTGCTCGACGAACTAGGTATTGCCGTGCGCGCCCCCAAAACCAGTGATGACACACTTGGCTGCTGGGCGCGCTCTGGCGCCATGTGGCTTACCGGAGATCGACAGCCACTGGAAATTCTCTCTCCACTGGCCAGTTCGGCGCGTGGCGCACTTCTGGCACTGCAAAGCCTGTCACCACTGCTGCAAAAGACGTTTCCCGCCACATTCTCGCCGGAATGCCTACTGGGAGAACGCGCAGCCATTGCCGGTTACCGGCGCAACGGGAACAGAAATTGCGGCAACAGCAGCGAATTACTGTCAACCCGCAACGGAGTTGTTGCCCTGAACCTTCCCAGACCGGAAGACTGGGAACAATTGCCCGCGCTGCTGTCGCGCGGCACTGCAGCCAATTGGCCTCAGGAAAACAATTGGGCGCAGCTTGGTCAGTGTCTCGCCCAACAAAACACAGAAGATCTTCTCGAACTTGGCCAATTGTTAGGCATCGCCGTGGCCAACGCAGCAAACCCCGAGCCGCCAGCCAGTTGGCTAAAACACCTGCACCCCAGCGTGGCTCGCCCTCCCAGTCAACCTCCCCTTGTTGTTGATCTGTCTGCACTGTGGGCCGGACCACTGTGCGGCAGCCTGCTCAGCATGACTGGCGCCCGCGTTATCAAAGTGGAGAGCCGCAACCGACCAGACGGCGCGCGGCTTGGTCCAGAACCTTTTTTTGACCTACTGAACGGCGGCAAATCCAGCTTGGCGCTCGATCTGCCAAACGATGCGGGCATATTGCAGGCGTTGCTGCAGCAGGCCGACATTGTGATTGAAAGTTCTCGTCCACGGGCGCTGCGCCAGATGGGCATCGACGCCGTTCAACTACTACACCAAAAGCCCGGTATGATCTGGACCAGCATTACTGGCTACGGGCGTGACCGGGAGCTGGCCATTGCCTACGGTGACGACGCAGGTGTCGCCGCAGGACTGAGCAAAGAGTTGTTTGAGCTCACAGGCCGCTATCTGTTTTGCGGTGACGCGATCGCCGACCCACTGACCGGGCTGCACGCCGCAGTCGCCACCTACGCACTTTGGCTCCAAGGCAAAGGCGGTTTGCTGGATATCAGCCTCTGTGCGGTCACTCAGCACTGTCGGCAACACCCCACCGAGCCAACCTCAGCCGAGAGGGCCGAGGCCAGACAGCGGGTACTTACCGCCCCCCGGATTGAAGCCGCTGCGCCGCGAGCGCGCAAACCAACAACCGCCGCAAAGGCGCTGGGCGCCGACAACCGGCAATTGCATCAGGAACTTAACCTATCGTGCTGATCAGAAACCTCTCGTCGCTCGACGGAACCCGTTTTGACATGCGCTTTGAGCAGAGAATTCAAGCGATCGCACCCACGCTTGAGCCACAAACAAACGAAAGCTGGTTTGATGCGGCGGGACGCCTCGCCTTGCCAGGTTTGCACGACCACCACTGCCACTTTCTCGCCTATGCGGCGTCACTGGCATCTGTCGACTGCGCTGGGGCGGCCCACGAGCAGCAAGCGGCACTTCTCGACCACCTGCACGCTGCCTTGCCGAAACATTCAGGTGGCCTTCGCGCCATTGGCTACCACGAAGGCAGCGAGTCACTGCTTGACCGACATATACTCAATCGCGTCAGTGCGGAGATTCCGATCCGGGTGCAGCACCGAACCGGTCGACTCTGGATTTATAACGATGCTGCAATAGCGCAACTCGAACAGCACCCCCCTGATAGCGCGGAGCGCGATGACCGCGGCGAGCTCACCGGACGTTTCTTTCACATGGACGACTGGTTGCGAGAACACTTCCCAAAACCGCTGCCAGATGTGGCCCATGCTAGCCAGAAACTGGCCGCGTACGGCATTACCGGGCTCACCGATGCGGGCCCGGACAACGACAACGGCACGGCAGCGTTATTTCAAGATTTACAGGAGGAGGGGCGGCTGTCGCAGAGAATAACGCTGATGGGCTGCGCTGACCTGCAATTTACCAGTACTGACTTCTTACGCCAGGGGCCTTGTAAGATCTACTTGAAGGAAAGCGCGCTGCCATACCTTGAGGGTCTCTGCGCACTGATCGCCCAGCAACATCAACGCCAACGCGCGGTCGCCTTTCATTGCGTAACCGCTGCCGAATTGCACTTTGCTCTCGCTGCGCTGACAGACGTTGGCGCATTGCCGACAGACCGCATTGAACACGCCTCACTATGTGATGACGACGCGCTAGCAATCATTAAGGACCTAGGGATTAGCGTTGTCAGCCAGCCGATTTTTATCGCCGAACGCGGCGATCGATACCGCGCCAGTTTTTCCGACGACGACCAACAGCTGTTATATCGTGCCCGTAGTTTTCTAGACTCCGGCATACCGTTCGCCGCAAGCAGTGACGCACCGTTTGGCAACGCGAATCCCTGGCAATGCATGCGTGCCGCCACCTACCGGAAAACACCGAGCGGGATCACGTTAAATGCTGCTGAGTCGTTAACACCAGACATGGCGCTACAGATGTATCTCGGGGAGCCCAGCGATCCCGGTCGTTGTCAGCGCCAACTGGGACCGGGCGAGGCTGCAGATTTTGTCGTACTGAGCCAGCGCTCATTCGGCCTGGATACCCTGCCTGAGGTATTCCAGACCTACATCGACGGGCACTGTGTCTTTACCAGTGACAACGACAGCGTGATTTAAGCTTCAGGGAGCTGAGCATTCCGTGCAATAGGCATACATTCCGTTAGGATCACGCATCTGCAAAAAATCCCGAACCAGGCCCGACACCGGTGACCACCAGCCCGGCACGGCAACACGCGCACTCAGACCAGTTTGCTCTAACAAGTGATTAACCAACGCTTGCAGTGGAGGAAGTGTCGGACTTACCCATTGCCGTCGATATTGGGTTAGACCGGCAAGATTGGCCGCAGATTGAATCGCATCTTCCAGGCTCCCTAGCTGATCAACCAAACCGAGTTGACGGGCATCTTCGCCAGTCCACACACGCCCTTGTGCGATCTTGTCTACCTGTTCTGGCAGCATGTCGCGACCTTCCGCAACCACAGACAGAAACTGTTGGTAACCGTGCTCAATACCCGATTGCAGCGCGCGTTTAACGACCGGATTCAGCGGCCGATCTACTCGCAGCCCACCGGCAACTTCGGTAGTACCTATACCATCGGTGGCAATACCCAGCTTGGCAAGGCTGCGATTGATCGTGGGGAACGCTCCGAATATACCGATGGAACCGGTTATGGTGGCAGGTGTTGCCCAGATTTCATCCGCATCTGCGGCTATCCAGTAGCCGCCAGAGGCTGCCGAGCTACCCATGGAAACCACTAGTGGTTTGCCGCTTTGCTTCAATAGTCGCAGCTCCTGCCGGATTTGTTCCGAAGCAAACGCCGAACCACCGCCACTATCGATACGCAACACCACCGCCTTGATGGCATCGTTTTTTCGCGCCTTGCGGATCAACTCGGAAAAACTGTCACCACCAATACCATCGCCCACAACCTCGCCATCAGCAATCACACCCTGCGCCACCAGCACGCCAACGGCATTGGTGTTTGCAGCGTCTAGCGCTTCCGTTAACGCAAGATATTGGCGGTGGCTCACACGATAGTAGTCACCATCCTCATCAATCCCTACATTGTCGCGCATCAGTGCGCCCCACTGATTTTCAGTGACCAGCCGGTCTACCAGCTTTTCTTCAAGAGCTGCGCGAGCCAGATTTCCCTTGTAGCTGGCCATTACCTCATCAATACGGTTGACATAATGGTCGAGCTGCTCGCGCTCAAGGCTGCGATTACTGGCCACGTTCTGGCGATAATTTCCCCACAACTGACCTAACCATTCCTCATTGGCCGCCCGCGCCTCTTCTGACATGGAGTTGCGCACGAAGGGTTCCATAGCTGACTTGAACTCACCAACCCGGAACAAATGGAAATCAATGGCCAGTTTTTCCAGTGCATCGCGGTAGTAGTTGCGATACACCGAAAACCCTTCTATGACGACACCGCCCATTGGATCTAGGAAAACCTCGTCAGCACTACTGGCCAAAAGGTAAGCATCTTGATCATACGCTGCAGCTCTGGCCAGGACCGGGCGTCCGGTCGCCTTAAATCGCTCCAGTGCAACCGCAAGCTCGGAAGATTTGCTCATGCCGATATGTTCAAGATCGTCCAGCGACAACACCAGCAGCGCAACTCGCTTATCCATGACCGCTCTGTCGATCGAGTCGATTAAATCCTGCAAGCGGGTTTCGGCTACTGTTTCTCCCTGCACCAACTCCGACAGTGGATCAACCGGACTCAACTGATCAACCACCAGACCGTCGATATCCAACTCAAGGGCAAACCGTTCAGGCAGCTCCGGTCCACTCGCAAACAGCGCGAATAGCAGCAACACCAACAACAGCAAAAATACTGCATTCACCAGAAAGCGGCGCAAACCTTCGAGAAACGCGCCAATCCGCCTGAAAAAACCCTTTCGTTCAGCCATATTCCCTCACTGTTCGTTTGTCGCCAGTCGCCAGGCCTGCGCCTGCCAGCGAATTGTCAGCATCGCAGACACAAAAACGCAGACAGACAGCGCCACTTCAATATCGTTAATCCACAATCGCAGAGGCGACATCGCTTCGGTCACTGCCATCATAAAGTACAGCAGACAGACAAAACATAACCAGGCGATCTGCCGCAAATTACGGCGATGCATACCCCAGGCAAAACACAGCAGAGGCACAATGCGGATCAACCAGATGGTGACGCTGGGCTGTCGCCCCTCCTGATGCAGCCACCAGGTCGTCAGGGTCAACACGACAATCTGCGCCCAAAAACTGATCACCAGCACCCACCAGGCGATATCCGCCTTTTTCTGCAAGCTCATGAGTTCAATTTCCCTGCTATTTGCGCCACACGCTCACCAAGTGCTCGACACAGCGACAACTCGGTTTCATCCGGCGCTCTATTGTTCATACCACTGACATGCGAGGCACCATAGGGCGTACCGCCGGTCGTGGTCGCCGACAGTTCCGCGTGGCTGTAGGGCAAGCCCGCCAGCAGCATGCCGTGATGTAGCAGGGGGATCATCATACTGAGCAGGGTACTTTCCTGGCCGCCGTGAAGCGAATTGCTGGAAGTAAACACCGCCGCTGGCTTGCCGATCAGTGCACCACTGAGCCACAGCGCAGAGGTGCTGTCGATAAAATACTTCAGCGGCGCCGCCATATTGCCAAAGCGAGTCGGACTCCCCAGGATCAAACCAGCGCAATCGCGCAGATCATCTTCCGTTGCATACAGATGACCGTCATCGGGAATAGCTGGTTCAGTGGCTTCGCATACCGTGGATACCGGTGGCACCGTCCGAACCCGGGCAGCTAATCCGGCCTGCTCGACACCCCGCGCGATGTGGGTAGCCATCTTGCGACACGCGCCGTACCGGCTGTAGTAGAGCACCAGCACAAAATCGCTCATGCAATTAGATCCAGCGCATTCTCCGGAGGACGCCCCAATACTGCTTTATCCCCCTTAATCACAATGGGCCGCTGGATCAGCTTGGGGTGGGCACACATCGCCGCAATCAGGTCTTTTTCGGGCAGGCTTTTATCGGCCAGCCCCTCACTTTTGTATGCTTCCTCACCCGTTCGCAACAGCTCTCTGGCGCTGATGCCCAGCTTTTTAAGCACAGCCGTCAGCTCTGCTGGCGTCGGCGGACTGTCCAGATACAGTACCTGCTGGGGTTCCACACCATGCTCCTGCAGTAACTGGAGGGTCTGACGGGACTTCGAACAACGGGGGTTGTGATAGATGGTTACCACCTGCGCTACCTCATCTAATACTTTGTATATTCAGACTTTTACCAAGACTTGGCGTCTGCCGGCAAAGCGGGCATTATACACAGCGCAGTCATCCCCGGCAGAACCTATGCGCACGCTGATATTCACACTTTTGACAAGCTTCACCCTCGCCGCCTGTGATAACAACAGCTTACCCACCACTGATCCAACGGTCAGTTTCAGCCCAAATCAATCCAACCCGCACTGGACAGTGATCAATTACTGGGCGAAATGGTGCGCGCCCTGTCGCGACGAAATTCCGGAATTGAATGCCTTTGCAACAGCACATGCAGACCAGGTTCGGGTTCTTGGTGTGAATTACGACGGCCTGCAGGGGGAAGAACTGAATGCAGACATCGAAGCCCTCGACATCCGCTTTCCAGTCTTGCTAGATGATCCGCATCGGGCGCTGGCTATCGAACGCCCCACTGCACTACCCAGCACCCTGATCATCTCGCCTGACGGTGCAATTCGCGACATACTGCTAGGTCCTCAAACCGAGGCCAGTCTAAAGGCGGCCATGACCACTGCGGACAACCCCTGATGGAACGCTGCCGGTTTCTGGTCAAGGGGCGCGTTCAGGGCGTTGGCTTTCGGGCCCACTGCCAGCGTCTGGCGCTCGCCGAAGGCTTGTGCGGCTGGGCGATAAATTGCCCGGACGGCAGCGTAGAAATTCTACTGACAGGCGACGCCGCCGCCATCGCCCGCACGCGTGCACTAATTATCGCGGGCCCACCCTTGTCGCGCGTCGACGAGATCGTCGAACTGAACACCAATGACGATGAAGATCCGCTGGATTTCCAAACCGGTTAGCCCTGCATTAGCGCAGTACGCAGGCGCGTTTTTACGCGCGGGATTTCGCTACACTTTCCGCCAAGGCACTGATACACTTCAAAAACCTAGAGTAACTGGACATTTTTCCCCGTTGGTTTACATTAACCGGGTGGAAAGAATAATAAAGTTACGTGTCAGGGCGTACTCAGTGCAGCGACATACCAAACTCTAATAGTTCGTCGTTACACCGAAGCAGAGTTGTATTAAACAATACCAATAATGACGCCAGACACCGGATGTTTTAGAGGCTTATGAACCGTTTTATTGCTGCTACGCTGCTTGCTGTTGTCACGCAGATATCCCTTGCGCAAACCCAATTAGATGGAATGACTTTGCGCGGGCTGGCTGTCTACCAACAGCTCAGAACCGATTACTATATCGCCGGTTTATACCTGCCCTCGCCTGCAGTTGAACCCAATGATGCGTTCTACATGCCGGGCCGAAAACGCATGGATCTTAGGGTAGTCGCAGAATCCTGGAGCGACCGCCGTTTTACCCAGCAGTGGAACCAACTGATCCTGATCAACAATTCACCGGATGTTCAGAAAGCCCAGTCCGACAACATCATCGCTTTTGGCAAAATGCTCAAAGACGATTTGAAAGCTGGCGACCACCTGACGATCGATTACCTGCCAGAGCAAGGCACAGAAATAAAACTCAATGGCACCACGCTACTGAAAACTGATGACCCCGAATTTTTCAACCTGCTGCTGTCATGCTGGATCGGCGCCCGGCCACCATCCTCTGCGTTTAAAAACGACATTCTGCAAATGCCACAAGATGAGAGCGGCACCGCTTTGCTCGCCAGTTTTGAGATCGCCGCACCCAGCCAAGCCCGCATAGCCGAAACCAAAAGCTGGGCTGCCGACGTCAGCACGACTCGTCAAGCCAAACCAGTCGAAGCGCCGGCACCACAAGTGTCGGAAAAACAAGCCGAAGCAGAGAAGCTGGCAGCTGAGCAAGCACGCCGGGAGGCCGAAGCCGAAAAGGCGCGTCAAGCGAAACTGGAGCAGGAACGCTTGCGCAAAGAAGCCATTACCAAAGCGCTGGCAGCCGCTGAAGCCAAAGCCAAAGCCGCAGCACGCTCAAAAGAACTCATTAACGAATACAGCTCAAACATGGTTCGCGCCAGTTACCAGCACGTGCGCTACCCCAAACGCGCCCTCAAGCTTAACCAGCAAGGCACCGTATTGCTGGAAGTGGTTATCGATCGCGATGGCAATCTAGTGTCGTCCAAAGTGATTCAGAGTTCGGGCTATGGTGCACTGGATGCCGCTGCTGTTACGGCCGTTGAGAAAACTGCGCCGTTTCCCGCCATCCCAGACGGGATAGCTGGCGGTCAAATCGAATTCACGCTGCCCTTCACGTTCCAGATTTCAAGCTAATGCCGCCTTATAGTGCTCACTCAGTGATTCACTAAAACAGACAAACACCACACTCTCCACCACAGCGTGACGGCGAACCGTGTCGACGGCAATGGGAACCGCCAGCTCAACGGGATAACCGTATACGCCACAACTGATCGCGGGGAATGCCACGGCGCGGCAATTGTGTTCGGCGGCCAAGGCGAGGCTATTTCGATAGCAGCTGGCGAGCATATCCGCCTCCCCGACCTGACCGCCCTGCCACACAGGCCCTACGGTGTGAATGACATAACGCGAAGGAAGCTGGAAGCCGGGGGTAATTTTCGCTTGACCGGTTTCGCAGCCGCCGAGTTTTTTGCAGGCTTCCAGCAAGGCCGGACCCGCAGCCCGATGAATGGCACCGTCGACACCGCCGCCGCCCAGCAGGCTGTTGTTGGCGGCGTTGACGATAGCGTCTACCGGCATTTCGGTGATATCGCCCACAACCACCTCAAGCTGCACAGCTACACTCCTATGCTTGCCAGCTTCACCATAATATCGTTCAGAATACCCGCCATCGTCGGGTGCTCCGCTTCAAAGTGCGACACCATATCTTCCAGACGACCAATCAGGCCGACCTGCTCCGCATCAACACTCGACCCGGTGCTGAGCTCCAACTCGATGTCTTCCAGCAGGCCCATCAGGTTGGCCTTCTGGCTATGCCCCACTTCCAGCTCATCGATCTGCTGCTGCAGCTCTTCGAGTTGCTCGTGAATATTGCGTTTGTCCATCAAGGTACTCCAAAAAGGGACAGTCAGGAAAACCGCCCCATCAATACCCCCAGCATAACAACTCCAACCTGCGAAATCACGACCGCCGATAGTCTCCCGGGGCGCGGCCGGTCCAGCGTTTGAACGAACGATGGAAGGCGCTTGGATCAGAAAATCCCAGTAGCTCGGCCACATCACTCACTGTCAATTCCGCATTCTCCAGCAGGCTAATCGCCAGCTCCCGACGCTGCTGATCCTTAATCCGCTGGTAAGAGGTCCCCTCGCGATCAAGCCGACGGCGCAGGGTACGCTCCGACATATTGAGTTGATAGGCCAACTCCTCAAAGGTCGGAAGCTCTCGCTGAAAATCGTTACCCAGCAACCGTCGAATCCGCGCAGCAACCCCTCCCTCTGACACCATCGGCTTGATAACCACATGGTAGGGCGCCAGTTTCAAAAAGCGCTCCAGCTTCGACTCATCCTGCGCAATAGGCGCTTGTAGCACCGCTTCGGAAAACTCGACCCAGTTGCTATCTTGGCCGAAGTCCACTGGACAGTGGAAAAAATGATCCACACCACCGCGACGGTTTGGTTCCTGGTCAGCACAGCCAGCGCGTAGTATTTCAATTGGCTGGTCGATCAACCAGGAGCAAAAACGCATCCAGATTGCAAGACTATAAAGCACGCTAACCTGCAGACCCGGCGTTTCGGCAGCGCCTGACAAGTAACACAACCTTGCCGTTTTACGCTCGGAATCGCGCACCAACTCATGGACTACACGATGATCGCCCCGCTCCCGGCATGTCGCATTGAAATCCATGGCTCGCTGCAGCGCCTGACCGAGATTTCGGCAGTTGATCATGCTGTAGGCGAGTAGACGCGTTCCACCCAAAGGTGTGCTAACCCCTGGCAGAAATCCCCCTGACTCATCGTCAATCGAACGAAACAGCGCAAGACACAGCCGACTGTACTGCTCAACACTAACCGGCTCGGTGACATCGTCGATCAGCGGATTACTGCGCAAACCAGCAGCGTCCAACAAAGCCTGCACGTCGCGGCCAAGCGTCTTGGCCTGCACCAGCACAGCTTTTACAAATGCGACCGGCACACGTTCGAGAGCTTCAGCGTTGCCTGCCACACCTTCAAGCGGCGGTTGCCCGGCAGTCATAAGGCTTGAGGTCGCAGCATCAGATACCCCTTCACCGTCTTCACAACAGAGCCTCGGCAGTCGCACGTAAGCTGTCAAACAACGACTCACAGCGATTCAGGTCGCTCCGGCACTGGCGCAGACCCGCTTCAGCCTCCTGCAGCAGATTGCCCACGTGTCGACCGACGGCCGGCTCCAACTCCTTGCGCTCAATTGCCAGCGCCAGTATCCGGCGGGCAGACCACAATTGACTCTGGATACCATCTAAAAAGAGGGTATTGCGATTGGCCGCGAGGGTATCAAGCCACTGCAGGGCCACGGTTAATTGCGCACTGATGCTAACCGGCGAGAGCGCATAGATGCCGCCGCGCGGGCGCGACTGACGCACACTTTTAGGCAGCAACCACTGATAGCCCCCATAATGCGCAACACTGCTCTGAGCCGATAATAGATTCACATAGAGATCACCGGTTGGGCTGATACTAACCACACCCTCACTGGAATCTGGCAACCGCCATTTCTCCAGCACGGTGCCGTCGGAAGGATCAAGCGCCACCAGATAGGTTTGCACCGGATGTATAAAATCACGCGCCAGCAGGTTGATTTCATAACCTACGAGTAAAGTGGTCCATAACAGGCCGTTGCTTACGGTGACAATACCGTCTACATAGGCGTCAGGGCGCCCGCGACTGCCTACCAACCCCAAGCGTGGCCAGATTTTTTTATGTTGCGCCCGCGCCCACTCCCGGTAATTGTTGCGCCACAAGGTTTCGCCAGTCATGCCGTCGACGGCAATCAGCTGATCGCCGCCATGAACATATACAACATTATCCGGCCCTACCGAGGGAGAGGCATCCTGGCCACCCAACGCACGCTGCCAGAGTTTTTCGCCGGTATCACTATTCAAAGCGTAAAGAATTCCACCACCGCCAACGGCGTACACCAGACGACCGTCTGGCGACAATGCCGGGCTCGTGCCACTTTTGGGGGGCACTGACGTCGCAAAGGCGATACGCAGCTCACCCTCGGTATCAATGCCGTAGAGACGACCTTCGCCACCACGCTCACCGGTTGCGGTGATATATATCCGTCCAGACTGGGGGTGAACCGCCGGCGTATTAGTGACCACATGGCGATAGCCGCGCAGCAGATCCCAACTCTGCTGCCGCAACCGAGCGTCCATCAAACCGCCCCCCCACAATGCATCGGGGATATCGCCGCCCTTTGGTCCCGGTTTGCCAGGCAAAACCAACACCGGCATGGCCAGAGCGCCGGTATCGCGATCAAACAGAGCTACCCGACCATCGGCAGAAACACCGCCGACATATTCCCCAACAATAATGGCCGTTAGAAATGGCTCTCTGATGTCATGCGCAGCGAGATCGGCCGTCCAGCGCACAGCTCCGCCGCCCGTAAACGACCATAGCTGGTTGCTGTCTGACACATAGACATTGCCACCATCATCCAGTACCGGCGCACTGAACAGCGCCTTGGCGTCCAGATCATCTGGCGACATCTGCGGTGGCGAGGCCCACAGCAACTCCCCGCTACGTGACAGCGCATGCAGGTGCGAGTAGCCCTTACCCCGACCGGTAGTTACATACAGCGTACCGTCGGCAGCAATACTTGGCGCCGCCCAAGACACCGCATTCTTCAGCGCCAGCCACTGCGGCTGCAGCTTGGTGCTCACCGCCAAAGGCACGTAATCAGAATTGCGAGAATCGCCGTGCAGAGAGGCCCAGGTGGTTTGCGCATAGCCCGGCGCACTGCGCGACGAGAACACATCCGCAGCAATCGAAGACGCATGAACAGAAAGCAAACAAATACCCAGTACCACGCGCCAACGCATGATTTTGTCCTTATAAGAAACGATTATCATCGAAAAAGAGACTTGCTCCGTAGAAAGCGCTTATCGTGCAACAACCGCACAACGCTTGAGAAGACCGGATAAACCGGTCAAGCTTACCGAGGTTGCTGCCACTTTTAACTGAACGCGAACCACGCCGACCTCGTACGCGCCAACATAAGCGCGCTTTCTGAACGGCCTGATTACACGTTGCATACACACCACCAAGCATATTCGATTTTTGAGGGGACTGCATGGATACCAACGCACTGCTAGAGCAAGTCACTGCATTTACAATGGATTACGGCCCACGCCTGCTTACCGCGATCGGTATTCTTATTGTTGGCTACTGGGTGGCCAAGATTGTCAGCGGACTTTTGGTGCGTACGCTCAATGCGCGAAGTATAGATCCCACCGTCAGTACGTTTGTGGGCAAACTCCTGTTTGGCACCATTATCGCCGTAACTTTGATCCCCGCACTGGGTCATGCTGGCATTCAGACCACCTCCATCCTGGCCGCCCTTGGTGCCGCCGGCTTGGCCGTCGGCCTGGCCCTGCAGGGTTCACTGTCCAACTTTGCCGCTGGCGTGCTGCTTATAGCCTTCCGCCCTTGCCGCGTGGGTGACTACGTGGAGGCGGGTGGCTCAGCTGGTACGGTAGAATCCATCAGCCTGTTTTCTACCATGCTGATGACACCTGACAACAAGCGCATCATGATTCCTAACTCAAAAGTCATGTCCAACCCGATCACCAACTACAACGCCAAGCCAACACGGCGCGTAGATCTGGTGATCGGTATTCCTTATAGCGCAGACATCGCCAGAGCCAAGGCATTGATCCAAGAGGTTTTGTCACAGGAAGACCGCATCCTGCCTGAGCCTGCGCCACTGATTGCCGTTCGCCAGCTGGCGGATTCTTCAGTAAACCTTGTGGTTCGCCCTTGGGTGAACGCATCAGACTATTGGGGCACCCACGACACCCTGCTAGAGAAGATAAAAATTGCGCTGGACGAAGCCGACATGAGCGTACCGTTCCCACAGATGGATGTGCATTTCCATCAGGATCAGGCTTAACGCTCACCCTGAGAGTTAAAATCTGCACGGCACTCTTTTGCAAAATCTGGTAGCCTTCGCGCGCCTGTGAAGGTTACCCCTTACAATACGATTCACGAATGGAGAAAACATGCCCCGTTTGATTCACTTTGCCTTGCTAATGGCACTTTGCACATCCGCTGTAGCCCAGGAAGGCGATTCCCCCTGGAGCGGCGATGCCGAGCTCGGTTTTGTGGCCAGTGAAGGCAATACCGACGCCAAGAGCATCACCGCCAACGGCTCATTGATCTGGGAAGAAGGCAACTGGAAAAATGATTCCCAGATGCAGACGCTCAATACGGAAAGTGAGGGCGTACGATCAGCAGAACGCTACTTTGTGTCCAATCGACTGGCTTACACCTTTAGCCCGCACAACTATCTGTTCAATTATATTGCCTGGGAAGATGACCGATTCAGCGGCTACAAATACCGCGCGACCATCGCTTTCGGTTATGGACGGCGAATTATTGAACAACCAGATATGCTGTGGGACGCTGAAATCGGTCCCGGTTATCGTAAAGCTGAGGAGCTAAGCGAAACCGGAGGTGCCACTGAAGAAGATGGCATCTTGCGCGCGGCCTCTAACTTCCGCTGGAAAATTTCGCCAACGGCCACTTTCGAACAGAAACTGTCGGTAGATCACGGTGCGGAAAACACGGTGTCCAAATCCACCACATCGATCAAAACCACTGTCAAAGGCGGCGTTGCCCTTAAAGTGTCCTACATGGTGCATTACACGGACAATGTTCCACAAGACAAGGTTCACGCAGACAAACAGACCACCGTAACAATGGTCTACAGCTTCTAAGACGGGAGTTCAGCTAAGAGCTAAAAGTAAGAGCGCTCGCCTGACGAGCGCTCCGCCCACTCAAAAAACCCACGCAATTAACAACCACATCACTAGGAAGAATGAAAAAAAGCCCGCAAGCATAAACTGCAGCTCGCCTATCAAACCATCTCCGGCAGCGAAGGCAAACACCACCATCACCACCACTGTGAGAAAGAAGGAAAGCACGGCCGCATCGCGCATGCCAAGCCCTGGCGTCAATTGGGTTGCGGCAAACTCTGCCGCCAGTGGCCACGCCAGAAAGGCCGCAACACCGAGCAGCGCAATCAGAACAACGAACACCACGAGCAACTTCAGTGCGGCGTTGCTC